>CAYUUJ010000451.1:0-2763 GCA_964447845.1 uncultured Anaerolineaceae bacterium | reverse complement strand
ATGTGTGTCTGAATTCCTCGCGCGCATAAACATTCGACATATGCACTTCGATCACCGGGATCACAATGGCGGAGACGGCGTCCCGCAGCGCCACGGAGGTATGTGTATATCCGCCAGGGTTGAAGATTACGCCATCCGCCCACTTGCGCGCCTCCTGCAAAGCATCGATCAACTCCCCCTCATGATTGGATTGCAGGCAGCGCACTTCTGCCCCATCGACTTTGCCCTGTTCGATCAGCTTTCGATTGATTTCTTCAAGCGTCATGCTGCCGTAAACGTCCGGCTCGCGTGTGCCAAGCAAATTCAAGTTGGGTCCATGTAAAACCAATATCTTCATTCGGTCTCCTCGAGCACCAATTCCAGGTCTTTTACTTCCACACCCACCTGCACTTTACCGATTTCCACCGGCAATGCAAAGCGTACCACGCCGTTGGCTTTCTTCTTATCCAATCGCATGGCACGGATGATATCCGGGCGCGACAGATTCTTTGGGATATGGACGGGCAACCCCAAGGCTGACAGCGATCCCGCGATCGCATCAGACAAGCCTCGGCCTGCCAACGTTAAACGCTCCGCCAGTTTCGCCTCAGTCACCATGCCGATCGCGATCGCCTCGCCATGCCGCAATCGGAATCCGCTGACAAGTTCCACCGCGTGCCCCACTGTATGACCTACGTTGAGGGCGGCACGGATTCCCTTCTCGTAGGGATCTTCCTCGATGATCTTCACTTTAACAGCCATAGCGCGTCGGATCACCTGGAGTAAATTCTTTTTCACCGCATCCATTCCTGGCGAGCATAACTCGAACAGGCCGGGGTCGGCGATCACGCCATGTTTCATAACCTCTGCCAGCCCGGAACGGAATTCATCTTCTGGAAGGGTCGCCAGTACATTCGGATCAGCCAACACCAGCACAGGCGCATGAAAAGCGCCGATCAAATTTTTACCTTCGAGGAGGTCGAAGCCTGTTTTCCCACCCAGCGATGCATCCACCATGGAAAGCATCGTGGTAGGGACCACGACCCAGGGAACACCGCGCATGAATGTCGCGGCTGCAAAGCCAGTCAGATCGCTCACCACCCCGCCGCCCAACGCGATCACGGTCCCATGCCGATCCAAACCTGCCTGCAGAAAATCATGCCACAGTCTGTTCACGGTTTCCAGCTTCTTGGCCGATTCGCCTGTGGGGATGATCAGGAGCTGAGCTTTATATCCGGCGCGACGGAGCGATTCCATGACCTGTTCAGAATGATGCCTGGCGATCACATCGTCCGTGACCACCACCGGATTCGACATTCCACGGGCTGCGAGAATCTCACCGAGCAGGGATATACCGGCGTTTTGAACAATAACATCACATGGGCTCATGGCATTCAAACGAAACCGGCCCGCGGCTACTTGAATCTGCCAGGCAACCTGCTCCGCTGATGACTCAGCATCGACCATCAAAGGAAAGGACTGATAATGCTCCCCACGCGTTTCAAGCAAGGTTGTAAGTTTCTCATGCAGATCGTCGGCGAGCAGTGGCCGCGCGCGGCTATCTGCCTGCAGACGCTGTGCGAGTGTACCCGCCGTTGCGTTCAGGCAAATTACTGTTCCATTGGAGTCTGCCAGCACGCGGTTCTGGTCGCGCAGCAACGTCCCTCCTCCTAGCGCAACTACACTCTCCTGACCTGTGGTGGTTTGTTTCAAGGCAGCGGTTTCCAATTCACGAAATGCTTCCTCTCCACCTGCTAGCATGATCTCAGAAATCGACTGCCCCGCGGTAGATTCGATCACCTGATCCAGGTCGACAAAAGGCAGGTCCAGATTTTTGGCGAGCAGCCTGCCGGTGGCGGTTTTCCCCGACCCCGGCGGACCGTATAAAAAGATATGCATTTTTATTCCCACCAGATATGAGCCACATTATCCATAGGCAGATCGTCCAACCGCATTTTGCGCAGGGAGTCAAAACGCGGTTTCATCTCCTCCAAAGAGTCGCCGCCGAGTTTTTCGATCAAAGCCTCCGCCAGCACGAAAGCGACCATGGCTTCCAGGATCGGCACCGCGCGCGGTACCGGGCAAAAATCCGACCGCTCATAGTTGGTGGGCGCTTCCTGTCCAATCGCAAGATCGACCGTCTGTTGAGGAGTGAGCGTGGTGGCGATCGGCTTCATCGCAGCGCGGATCACGATCGGCTGGCCATTCGTTACACCCGCCTCTGTGCCGCCCGCACGGTTCGTTAACCGGATCAGGGTTTCCTCTTGATGGTCCGGGTCAAGCGCGATCGCGTCGTGCGCGCTGGTGCCCGGGAGTTTGGTATTCTCAAACGCATCCCCCACCTCCACGCCCTTGATCGCCTGCACGCTCATCACGGCCAGCGCCAGTTTCGCCTCTAATCTCCGATCCCATTGAACGAAACTACCCAACCCCGGGGGCACATTCAACGCCACGATCTCGAGCACGCCTCCCAGGGTGTTCTTGCCATGGATGGTCTTCTCGATCGCGGCCCGCATGAGCGCCGCGCTGGCTTCCACCGGAGAACGGACATCGGATCCTTCGGCACGCTCAAAACGCTCCAAATAAGACATTTGTCCGAAATCGGTATCGATCTCCCCGATCGAAGCCACGTAACCACCGACACGTATACCAAATTGAGACAAAAAGTGTTTACAGATCGCACCTACAGCCACTCGCATGGTTGTCTCACGCGCCGAGGCGCGCTCCAGCGCGGGTCGAAGGTCGCGCCGTAGGATTCGATCAGCCCCAGACGAAGGAGGCCCT
>CAYUUJ010000450.1:0-2764 GCA_964447845.1 uncultured Anaerolineaceae bacterium | reverse complement strand
CGGAGTCCAGGCTCTGCTCCCCATGATCGCGGAACCTGATTTTCAAAATTTGCCTCCCATTCTGGACGTGATCGAACCGCTGGTCGAGTTGGCCCCGGCTGCACAACAACTCGATCTGGAAGAATTGATCCTGGCCTTATACAAAGCTTCTCCGACAGAGACGATCTTCTTTCTTCGTCAGGTATTCACAGTCTCAGAGAATCCCATGACAGCTGTCACATTCCGTCGTATCTCGGGTAGTTTTCCCCCTGAATTACGATCCGAACTGCAGGAATTTCTTCGTCCCACCCCTTTTGCGAAAGGGAGATCCTGACCTACTCAAGGAGGCTGACATGTTAGGGATCATAAACATTTTGCTTGGCATCGGTTTGTTGACTGCGGGTCGCCGGCTGTTTTGGCTTTTCGTAGCCGCGGCAGGTTTCGTTGCGGGAGTGCAGATCACACTGCGCTCCTGGGATGGGCCCGAATGGATGGCGATCGTTGTAGGCTTGGCGGTGGGAATTTTATTTGCCCTACTGGCGATCTTCTTCCGGGTAGTCGCGATCTATATCGCTGGATTTTTAGCAGGCGGTTCCGTCCTGCTCAGCCTGGCGACCATATTTGGCGTGGATAGCGGCGCGTTCACCTGGGTGCTTTACATCGTAGGTGGGATTCTCGGAGCGATCCTGATCGGTGTGCTATTCGACTGGGCGATCATCACCCTGTCCAGCCTGGCGGGAGCGGCTTTGATCATTGAGTCTGTGGAGATCCAGCCATCGATGGCCAGCCTGGCATTTCTGGTCCTCGTACTGGCGGGCATTATTATCCAGGGTTTGGGGATGCGGAAAGAGAAGGCGGATGGTTGACGTCCGGCGATTGATCTACCTGCACGGATCGGAAAGCACCAGTCAGAGTGGAAAAGCGCGCCTGTTCGCTCAGATGTTTCCCGGCATGCTCACGCCGGATTTCACAGGCACGTTCGTCGAGCGCATGCAACAACTTGATCCGATCCTGGGCAGCGAGTCCATGTGGACCATCATCGGCTCGTCTTTCGGGGGACTCATGGGCGCGACCTTCACGCATGACCATCCGGACCAGGTGCGGAAGTTGATCCTGCTCGCGCCGGCCTTGATCCTGCCGGAATTCGCCTCACGCGCGGACCTGAAACCTGTTTCCGTTCCGACGGTCATTGTCCACGGGACGCAGGACGACCTCGTGCCACTCGAGGCAGTTCGCCCGCTCGCTGAAAAATATTTCACGAACCTCACCTACCATATCGTGGACGACGGTCACCGTCTCCACAAAGCGTTTGAAGAATTGGATTGGAAGAAAATAGTTTCATCCTGAGAGTTGGGTCAGCAGTTGAACTGCTGACCCAACTCTTTGCCGGAGCTCTAAACCTTGCTTAAAGAAAAGATCTACTGGCATGAGACCGCAGACATGCCTTCCGACACTACGCTCACACCGCTGCCCGAAAAAGTGGACGTGGCGGTCATCGGCGGTGGATACACCGGTCTGAGCGCGGCTCGCATGCTCGCCAAAAGTGGAGTGAAGGCGGTTGTGCTGGAGGCGAACACCCTCGGCTGGGGGGCAAGCTCGCGCAACGGCGGCATGGTCCTGACTGGGCTCAAACTCTCCATGCAAACGGTGATGCGTAAATACGGGCGGGAAACAGCCAGACAATTATTTCGTTGCTCGTTGGATTCGATCGACACGGTCGAACAGATCATCGAAGAGGAGCATATCGATTGCGGCTTCGCGCGCATGGGCCATTTGGTGGTTGCGAATAAGCCCAGCCACTATCAAAGCCTCGAAGAGGAAGCCGGGTTCATGGAGCGGGAATTCAATCACCCGCTCAAACTTGTACCGCGCTCTGAACTGCCCAACGAAATCGGTTCGCAGATCTATCACGGCGGGCTGGTCGACAAGGTCAGCGGCGGGCTCAATCCGGCGCAGTACGTGTCCGGGTTGGCGCGGGCGGCGGAGAAAGCCGGGGCGGCGTTGTGCGCGCGGGCGCGCCTCCACAAGCTCGGGCGGGGGAAGAACGGGTTCGTCGTCGAAACGGAGCGCGGACAGGTGCGCGCAGACAAAGTCCTGGTCGCGACGTCCGGCTACACAGGCCGCGTGACGCCCGCATTACAGCGGCGCGTCATCCCGATCGGATCATTCATCATCGCCACCGAAAAATTGGCAGGATCGCTCGCCTCAAGCCTCAGCCCCCACAACCGGATGATCTTTGACTCCAAACACCACCTGCATTATTTCCGGCTTTGGGATGGACGAATGATCTTCGGCGGGCGAGCGGCATTTTTTCCCGAGAATGGCTCGACCGTGCGCCGCAGCGCGCACATCCTGCGGCGCGAGATGATCGAGGTCTTTCCGCAGCTGCGGGATACACAAGTGGAATACGCCTGGGGCGGCACGCTGGATTTTACGTTTGACATGCTGCCACACGTCGGCGAAACAGACGGGCTGTATTATTCACTCGGTTATGCGGGTCACGGTGTGGCGATGGCGACCTATCTGGGCAGAACGATTGCAGACGCGATGATCGCCGGAAACCTGAAAGAACATCCCTTTTCCAAGCTAAATTTTCCCGGCGCGCCATTCGGACTGTACGATGGACGTCCGTGGTTCCTCCCGTTCGCGGGACTCTGGAACAAGATTCTGGATTGGGTGGAATGACCCGACCGGCGCCAAAAAGTGATGTATTTACATAGTAAATTTGGAAAAAGCCGATTAGAATTGCCCCCACGAAAATAACCATAAGGAGACAGTTATGGCC
>CAYUUJ010000449.1:0-2772 GCA_964447845.1 uncultured Anaerolineaceae bacterium | reverse complement strand
TGAGATCCATGAATGTTGAATCGGTGGCTTTGCACGTATTTGCCCAGAACACGAATGCCTTCGAGTTTTACAAAAAGATGGGGTTCGAGACCACCGACCTGCACATGCGCAAGGTTTATAAGAAGGATTGAGATTTCATAACAAGCCGTTGGCGCCGCCGCGGCCAGGTGCGTCAAACGGTACAATTATCTGCATGCGTCGAACTCCGCTATTGCTTTTGGTCATTTTACTGGCAGCCGCCTGTTCCCCCGCGGCCACCGCCTCGCCATTTCCGACGTACGATCCATTCGTGCCCTTGGATAATGGAGCACCGCTGGTGGATTCAGAAGACACGGCGCCTCAACCCACCCGGACGGCTGGTCCGACCCCGACGCGCGCCGTCCTGGCTGTGACGCTGCCTGCCACCCACGGACCTGACCAGCCGTTGGTGACTCCCACACCGGATCGTCCGCGCACGCTGCCGACGGCGCGTCAGGACGATGACCAGTACGTGGTACAACCTGGAGATACGTTAGGCAGCATCGCACAAAACTTTGGGGTTAGCGTGCAGGTATTGATGGACGCCAACGGTCTGGCGGATGAAAATTTGATCGCCGTGGATATGACACTCTTCATCCCTTCCGCCGATCCAGGGGTGAGGGGTCCGTCTTTCAAAGTCATCCCCGATTCCGAATTAGTCTATGGGCCGGCTGCCGCACAATTCGATATTGACGAATATATTCAAAGCAAGGGCGGCTACCTGGCTTCCTACACACAAGATGTGGATGGCGAAATCCTCTCCGGCGCGCAGATCCTACAACGCGTGGCTGAAAATTATTCGATCAACCCGCGCCTGCTGCTGGCCTTGCTCGAATACGAGAACCGCTGGGTCAGCGATCCCTTTGCTTCTCAAACCGAATATCCATTGGGCTTTGTGGATACATTCCATCTGGGGTTGTATCGCCAACTCACATGGGCTGCCAACGAATTAAACCGCGGTTATTACTTATGGCGGGCCAACGCCGTCTCCGCCTGGGTCCTGGGAGGCGATGGAGTCGTGGTGCCGGTGGATCCAACCATTAACGCCGGGACAGCGGCTGTGCAAAACCTGTTTGCCCAGATGCAGGACCGGGCCGGCTGGGAAACCGATACCGGACCATTCGGCCTCTTCCAGACCTACTATTTCCTATTCGGAAACCCGTTCGACCTGGCGATTGAACCGCTGGTTCCGGGCAATTTACAGCAGCCACGCTTAAGCCTGCCCTTCGCGCGCGGTGAGACCTGGTCATTCACCGGTGGGCCACATGGCGCCTGGGACGCGGGTTCCGCCTGGGCCGCGTTGGATTTCGCGCCACCTGGTGAGGCAGCCGGCTGTGTGCTTAGCGATGCCTGGGTGACAGCGGTGGCAGAGGGACCGGTCGTGCGGGCTTTCAACGGCGTAGTGATGCAGGATCTCGATAACGACGGTTATGAACAGACAGGTTGGGTCATCTTCTACATGCATATTGAAATGCGCGAGCGGGTTGAGACTGGCACATATTTGTTCACGAATGAGCGGATCGGCCATCCCTCGTGCGAGGGCGGCATGTCGAACGGTACCCACGTCCACATCGCGCGCAAATATAACGGGGAGTGGATCCCGGCGGATGGACGACTTCCTTTAAATCTGGACGGATGGCTTTCCAGCGGAAACGGAATCGAATATGATGGATTTCTCACCCGCGGCACATTGCAGGTCGAGGCGTGGGATGGCGTGAATGAGCTCAATCAGATCACACGCTAAACACATGAAAGCACGCACTGCCTCACCCATGCGCCGCCCCGCTCAGAATCATTTAATCAACACAGGTATAATCCCGAGTGTGAATCGAGTGGTCGCTGGGCTGTTGGTCCTGGTCACCTTGCAACTGGCCTGTGGAGCGACTCCCCCGTTGTGGGGAACCTATTACACTCCCACTGCGAATCCGCTCGATCTTCCAGGGTTCACACCGGACCCAAGCCTGTCCCCTTACGAATCACCGATCCCCTTGGACTTGATCCCGAGCGCATCACCCACTTCCATCACCTCCATTGTCTTACCAACCCGGCAGGCCAGTTCCCTGGTCGAACCGACCATCACAGCCACCTTTGATTCAGCGCCGATCCTCTATTACACACAAAGCGGTGATACAGTGCCCGGGCTGGCCAAACGATTCAACATCGCCCAATCTGAAGTGACTTCCAGCACACCTCTGCCGGCCACTGGCTTGATCGATCCCGGAACCCTGCTCGTGATCCCGGATCGCATCAGCGGTCCCAGAACTCCCAACATACAGATCATGCCGGATAGCGAAGTCGTTTTTACCGCGACCGCCGTGGACTTTGATATCGCAGGCTACATCCGGGATGCGAATGGACATCTGAGGACCTACCGCGAGTATCTCGGTTCGACAGGTTGGGCTACCGGCCCTGAAGCCATGCGCCGGCTGGCCTATGAAAACTCGATCGACCCGCGCCTCTTGTTGGGCATCCTCGAATATGAAAGCCGCTGGGTGCGCGGCCGTCCGGTGGATGCTCTGCACACAGACTATCCGATGGGATTCGAAGATTTTCGTTATAAGAGCCTGTTCACACAAATGGTGTGGGCCGTCAATCAGATCTCGATCGGCTATTATGGTTGGCGCACAGGCGCCCTGACAGAATTGAAATTCCTGGATGGCACCAAACTGCGCATCGACCCGCGCCTCAACGCCGGCACAGTGGCGATTCAATATTTATTCTCGCGTTTGCACAGCCAGTCGCAATGGTCCCAGA
>CAYUUJ010000448.1:0-2774 GCA_964447845.1 uncultured Anaerolineaceae bacterium | reverse complement strand
TCTTCGTGTCTTTGTGGTTTGAAACTTTTGGATGTTAGAAAACTTTTAAATGACCTACGGATCATCCAGCCCGAGCAATTCCCGTTCATTTACAGATAGCGCGGCTGCGTTCAGCGGGTCCAGATGCTGGCGGCGGTTCTCGGGACGCGGCACGTCCGCCCGCAAATAATGCACCAGGATGGCGCGGCGATGACCGTCGGTTTCGTTCGGCCGGCCGGCGTGCCAGCAATGACCGTTGAAGACCAGCACGTCCCCGGGCCGGCCCTCGATGATGATCTCGTCCGGGTGCGAGGCGTTCGTATCAGGGAGGATTTCTTTCGGGCTTTTTCCGAGCAGGTGCGAGCGGGGCACGAACGCAGTCGCTCCATTCGCGATCGTGAATCCGTCCAGCATCCAGATGGCGGTGGCCGCGCTGTACCCCACTTCGTCGCGTACCTGTCCCTTGTCCGAGTCCATATGGAAGGGCATGCGCGCACCCGTATGCGGCAGCGCATCCCGGGCATTGACCATGGCCGCCCGTATATCCGGTCCCAGCACGGCTTCGACCACCTCCAGGACCTGCGCATGCGCAAACAAGGCGCGGAAGAGATCGCCTTTATTGGCAAGATTCGCCAGGCGCCGCACACCGGTTTCGATGTAGTTCTCTTCGCCGGCCTTGTCGCCTTCGACGGCCCACAGCTGCTCGAGACGCGCCAACAGGGCTTCGATCTCCGAATGGGTCAGAAGGCTCTTGAAGATCAGGTACCCTTCTTCATTAAGTTGTTTGTGTTGTTCCTCGTCCACGGTTTGTTCTCCATTGGGAAATTAGTAACTCACTTTATGTAGTTATGCTGAAAGGCGGTCTACCGCTGCGCGGCACACGTGCGACCGCCGTATATTGCAGGAGCATAAAGATGGGAAATTAAGAAAATCACCTTATCGCAGCCGGTCCTTCCATAATAACACCCCCGCCCGGCTGGCGTGCTTCAGGCGCTTAATATTTTCCACGCCGGGGGGAATGGTATGATAATGCTCGCATCCATCATCGGGACATAGCATGCAACCTCCAATCGAAACTTCCAAACGTCGCGACCCCTACGCCGCATTGCGCTATCAGGATTTTCGTTTGCTCCTGACCGGCCGCTTCATCACCACCTTCGGAAACGAAATGCTCTCGTTCGTGATCGGCTGGGAACTGTGGCTGCGCACACACAGCGCCTTCGCGCTGGGCATGGTCGGGCTCGTTCAGGTGCTGCCCGTGCTGATACTCTCACTACCCGCCGGGCATGTGGCCGATCAATACAACCGCAAGCGGATCGTTATCATCACGGAACTGGGTCTCGCGTTGTGTGTGCTGGCTCTGGGCTGGCTATCCTACACCAATGGATCTTTGGTATTGATCTATGCCTGTCTATTGGGGATCGGGATCGCGCGCGCCTTCAACGAGCCCGCCTCCTCGACCCTGCTGCCGCAGACGATCCCTTCGAACCTGTTCTCCACCGCCGCGGCCTGGAATAGCAGCTCGTGGCACTTTGCGTCCGTCACCGGGCCTGCGCTGGCCGGCTTGCTGGTGGGTTTCTTCAACGCCAATACGTTCATCTACGTCTTTGACGCGCTGGCCGCCATCACCTTCTGTGGGTTGCTGCTCAAGATCAAAGGCAGACAGATGTCGCTGGCGCCCAAAGCCCCCACCCTTCAATCCTTACGCGAAGGCCTGCGTTTCATGCGCGACAGCAAAGTGATCCTGGCCGCCATCACTCTGGATATGTTCGCGGTCATGTTCGGCGGAGCGGTGGCATTGCTGCCGATCTATGCCACGGATATTCTCAAAGTCGGCGCGCAGGGATTGGGACTGATGCGCGCCGCGCCTTCCATCGGCGCCCTGGTAATGGCATTCTTCCTGGCGCACCTGCCTCCGATGAAACACGCCGGCCGGACGCTCCTACTGGCCGTGGCGGGCTTCGGTGTGGCGACCATCGTCTTCGGCTTGTCCCCTTCCTTCTGGCTCTCGATCACGATGCTGACGCTGCTGGGGGCGCTCGATAACATCAGCGTGGTCATCCGCTATACCCTGCTGCTATCGCTTACCCCGGACCAGATGCGCGGCCGCATTTCCTCGATCAACAGTATCTTCATCGGAATGTCAAATGAACTGGGCAGCTTCGAATCCGGTCTGGCCGCGGCCATCTTCGGCCCGGTGCTGGCCGTGGTGGGAGGTGGGATCGCGACCCTCCTGGTGGTATTGGCCGTAGCCAAAGCCTGGCCCGAGATGCTGAAGCTAAAGAGCTTGGATGTGCCCGAGCCGGCAGCTGCGTCATCCTCAGGCTAGCCATAAAGTCTCCTTCAAAACTCACCACCAGGACACCAAGGCACAAAGGCGCGAAGTTTAAAATTCTTGGTGGCTTTGAGCCTTAGAACGCCGAACAAAACGTGTCATCCTGAGGGAGCGTTCTTTGCGACCGAAGGATCTCCTCTCGGCCACAAAAGATCCTTCAGTCGCCCAGTAGGGCTCCCTCAGGATGACACAATTTAGGTTTTGCTAGGCACTCTTAGTGCCTTGGTGGTAAAACCCGCATTTTTTAGAGGCCCATTTGCAATACGACGTTATAAAAATCTCCGTACGAACCGATTTGGATGACTCTGGCCGGGCCTTTCACGCGCTGCTGGATACGTTGAGCGAAGCAGACCTGCGCAAACAGAGCCTTAACCCCGGATGGAACAACGGCGAGATCCTGGCGCACATGATCTTCGGTTTCATGATCGTCAGCGCGCTGCTGCCGGTGGAGCGTCTGTGG
>CAYUUJ010000447.1:0-2774 GCA_964447845.1 uncultured Anaerolineaceae bacterium | reverse complement strand
ATCCAACAGGGTCTGATACCCAAAACGTTCCAGCGTGGTTGGTAAGGGCGTTATCGTGCAGATCAACAAAAGCAACAAGAATAAAAGTGTCGAAACCATCTGGCGCGGGAAATTTAATAATCCGTACGGCAGGAGCAGTGCTACCAGCAATGTTGGGAGAAAGCCCGCACGCACATAAGGCGCCACCATGAATGTCAGCTCCGGGCTTTGGGCAATTAATTTTCCCACCTCTAGAGTCATAACCACTGACGCGATCAGGATGACTAGCTTAAGATCGGTCCTGGCCCTGAGGAACTTCCCGGCAATCCACCAGCTGCCTAACGCGATGATTACCAACACCAGGCTGCGGGTATGGGTCAGGATGGATACCAGCCCTGCAGCGAAAGCGATCGCCAGCAAGCTCAGTTTCTGATTGCGCGCTTTGGCTGATCCGGCAAGGTGAAGCATGCTCAGCACGAAAAGAAAGGTTACGATCCCGGTCAGAGCCGGATACTTTCCCCAGTTGCTTGCAAAAGCCGGCATCCGCCAGCCCAGCCCGGCCAGCAGGATACTGAACAAGCCCGCGGTATCGCTCCGAGTGAGCGCTTTCACCAGAAAAAACATGGAGACAGGAATAATAGTCTGCAGGATCTGTCCCAGGATCAACATTACATCCGATGCGGGTGCGTTTGAAAGTGCGACGACCCAGCCGGCCAGCGCATGGTAACCAAAATGATAGTATCGAGATGTAAGTCGCGCGATCTTATAAAGGGCGTCCGGTGGACGTTCCGGATGCAGCAGGTCATTGACGATCAGATAATGCTCCACCGAATCCGTATAAGGCGGCAGGGACAGGTCATGAACGAACGTCAGCCGTATCATGCAAAGTCCGCACAGCATGCTGATCAACACAAGCAGAGTCCGGACCGATCCTGTAAACGGTCCCGTTCCAGATAGGTTCAGGACCAATGCTCCCATGCATAAACCCGCAGTTAGGATCAGAAATATTACTTTGAATGAAAGACTTATCCTCAGCAGTGCACCCGCAAGGAATACGGGCAGAGAGAGAAAGATTAAAGTCGATATCCCGCCCATCACTCCGAGAGCCATCAAGCTGCTGGCATCGATCTCAAAAGGATGGATCCGCCGGATGAGAGACACCAGGAATACGCCGGCAACAAGAATGGAAGCGACACAGGCAAGAAGGACATCCACGCGCGAATCCACGAGCCACGAATTCTGCACCAAGATCGACCACAGATCCATATTTGGATTATACAATGTGCTCCGGACGAGACGGCATAGCGAGTCGGCATGCTGAGTCGGTGTTTATACTCATAACCGGGATATCCCCCATCAAGAGACTGTTTCATTCGGCTATAATCACGTTAGCCTGGGTATTTAAGAACATGATCTGGGTTCGAAATATTTCTTTTATGGATCCAGCCCGATGAAAAGCAGGAAATATAAGAAACCGGAAAGTTCATCAATTCCATGCTGATCGTGGATGCTCATCTCGATCTGGCCTGGAACGCCTTGCAATGGAATCGAGACCTGCAGCTTTCGGTCGATACTTTGCGCGTACAGGAGAGCCATCTCTCCGGCCCCGGACGCGGACAAGGCACGGTCGCTTTTCCCGAAATGCGCAAGGGACGCGTTGCGTTGTGTTTCGGCACCCTATTGGCTCGTTCCACCGGTCGCCTCGAACCAAACGTGGACTATTCGTCCGCGCAACAGGCGTACGCTGCGGCACAGGGTCAGCTGGCATATTATCGAGCTCTGGACACAGCAGGTGTGATCCGCCTGATCCAGGACTTAACCAAACTCGATGCGCATACGGCTGAATGGGGACAATGGGAACAGGACACCAAGACAACACAACCACCGATCGGTCTCATCGTCAGCATGGAAAGCGCGGACCCGATCCTGAGTCCGGACCAACTCTCGGCGTGGCGCGATGCGGGCGTGCGTCTGATCGGTCCTGCGCATTATGGACCCGGCCGTTATGCCGGAGGCACCGGCACCGAGCTCGGTCTGACGCCCGCAGGGATCTCGCTGCTTCTTAATATGGATGCAAAAGGAATTATTCTAGACCTGACGCATTTGTCCGATCAGGCTTTTTGGGAGGCGCTGGAGCATTTCGACGGACCCGTGCTGGCCAGTCACAACAACTGCCGTGCGCTGGTTCCACATCAACGCCAATTCGAGGATGAGCAAGTGCGCGCGGTCATTGCGCGCGGCGGGGTGATCGGCGCGGCTTTCGACAGCTGGATGGTCCGTCCCGGCTGGGTGCGCCGGGCGAAGGAAAATCCACATGTTACGATGGCGGATGTGGTGGACCACATCGATCATATCTTCCAGTTGGCCGGGAACAGTCAACACGCCGCCATCGGCAGCGATCTGGATGGCGGCTTTGGCCGCGAGCAATCTCCGGCTGACCTGGATACGATCGCCGACCTGCAATGCATCCCGGATATCCTCGCCCAGCGCGGCTACAATCAGGAGGATATCGCGGCGATCATGCATGGCAACTGGCTGCGATTATTGAGGCGTGCGTGGACTTAATTCATGTCATTGCGAGGAGGCCGTAGGCCGACGAAGCAATCTCCTCGCGAATCAAGAAATAGCCTCGCCACCGAAGGGGTTACAATTACATTTTGGGGGGAATGATTTGAAATGGCAGTTAACAAAGTATATTGGGTTTACATTTTAACCAATGCCCATCATACGGTTTTGTATGTTGGTGTTACGAATAATTTGATGCGCAGAATACACAATCATAAGAACGGCATGGG
>CAYUUJ010000446.1:0-2776 GCA_964447845.1 uncultured Anaerolineaceae bacterium | reverse complement strand
CTGGTGACGAGGATCTTAAGTCGTGGTAGGGCCGCCAAAAGACCCGTAACAAGCGTCCGGGCAGGCAGAATCTGCTCGAAATTGTCCAGAATCAACAAAAAATCGCGCGCCTGGAGCGTGGCTTTCAGCACAGCCTCCGCCCCATCCTTTACGCCCAAATTCTTTGCAATGGCTCTGGCTGCCTTGGAGGGATCACGCAAAGCGGACAAGTCTACGAAGCAGACCTCCCGGCCCGAGCGGCGGGCGATCTCGATACTCAGGCGGGTTTTGCCGATCCCGCCGGGTCCCAGCAAAGTCAGCAACCGGACGTCTTCGCGCGCCATCAGGCGCATGAGCGTCTGAAGCGTGGTCTCGACGCCCACCAGGCTGGTGAGCGGACTGGGTAAATTGGGTTCGAATACCGGGCCGATTTCGGGAGCAGGGACCGGCTGTAATTCCCACTGGTTGAGCGCCTGGGCGATGGCGGTCACAAGTTCGCGCAGTTGGGAAAAATAAGTGGCTCGGCTGATGCTCAGGCGGTCGGCATACACGTCGGCTACCGATTCCGGCGTGGAAAGCACCACATCCAGGATGCGCCGGTGAGTGGGCGGGAACGGATAGCTGAGCAGGTAGGTATGGATGGCCTTCAATCCCCCGTGCTGCCCGATCCATGCTTGCCACGGCTCCTGCTGGATCAGGCGGATCGGAAAGCGCGGAAAATGCAGCAGCGCTTTGACATGCTCGTCATCCCAGACGGCAGTCATCGGGGAACGGCGTTTGGTGAGCGATTCCATCTTCAACATATTACCACAATTTGGTTGAACGTTCAACTATATTTAGACTATAATCAGACCACGCCGGTTTTGTTTGTTTATATACTCATGGCAGGCTAAAGCGTGGACCGGGTGAAGACCGGAAACCGCGCTACGTATAATCCTGTTTTACATACCGGAAAAGGAGAAGTAAAGCACCATGAAGATCAAATCGTTCACCCTCTTTCTCAACCTGGCCGTGCTTCTTGCGTTAGCCCTCGGCGCATGCGGCCCCGCCACAACCGCGACCGAAGCGCCTGCGGTCCCGGCAGCCCCCGAGAACGAAGAGCCCGCCGCACCCGGGGAAGTCCAGGCTGGCGGAATTACGTTCCCAGCCGAAATCGCCGGCGGTCGTCCGGTCGAGATCAGCGTGGTGGGTATCCCCGCTGAATCCAATCCCACCGGCCTGGCAGACTGGCACGCGGCAGTCGAGCGTTTCCAGACCAAATATCCGAACGTGACCGTCAACGGTGACGAATACGCGTACACGCCGGACTCGTTCCCCCCACTCGTGGCTGCCGGCCAGGTGCCGACCCAATACCAGGCTTATCTGACCGACCGCGACATGATGGTGGGCCAGGGTATCGCAGCCGATCTGACCAGTTTGTATGAAGCTTCGGGGCTGACTGCAGTCTATAATCCCAAACTTCTGGAGCTTGTATCCGCAGACGGAAAGATCTATGGCATGCCGATCGAAGCGTATGTGATGGGCCTGGCCTATAACATCCAGATGCTCAAAGATGCCGGCTACGACGCCCCGCCCGCCACCTGGGATGAGTTGGGACCGATGGCCGAGGCGCTGACCGATCGTGACGCCGGCGTGGCTGGTTTCTCCTTCATTCGCGGCGAGCCGCACCAGGCCGGCTGGCATGGCACGGTGATCGCCTACAATTTCGGCCTCGATGATTCAGCCATCGTGACCAAGAACGCGGACGGCACCTACACCGCCGGTTTCGATAATGCCCAAACCCTGGCCGCGCTGAACTTCATCAAAGACATGCAGTGGCAGTACGATGCCCTGCCGCGCGAACTGCTGCAATGGGACACGAACGGTCAACAGCTTGCCACCGGTCAGGCCGCCATGGTCCTGATGGCGGGCGGACAGTTGGAATGGATCAAGCAGACCTTCCCGGATGTGGACATGGACCAGTTCGGCTTTGCGCCGCTGCCGGCCGGTCCGAGCGGGCAAATGGTCTCCCTGGGTGGTGGTGATGTGGCGTATATCAGCGCCGCGGCGACCGCGGACGAGATCGAAGCCGCCTTCTACTATCGTCTGTTCGTCCAGTTCGACGAGGGTGAAGTGAAAGCCAAGTATGAGGCCACCCTCACCAACCCGACCGCCGTGATCGGCGAGCCGAGCTACCCGATCTACGTTGGCGAATTCCAGGACCAGATCGCAGCGCTCACCGCCGAGTATGCCAACCTGCCCGTTGACAATTACACCTTGTTCAACAATGCCGTGATCGGTCTGCAGAATGAACCGCAGATCGCCGGCCAGGACTACTATGCCGCGCTGGGTGATGTGGTCAGCCTGATCGTCACCGATCAAGCCACGGACGTGGCGGCCGCTCTCGCAGCTGCCCAAGCTACATTCCAGGCAAACGTGCTCGACCAGCTCAAGTAAGCCTTTGCACATCTGTTAATCGCATTGGAGGAGGTGGCGGTGATCACCGCCACCTCCTCCAAAATTTCTTTTATACTCATTTCGTAGAAGCCCTTATCCGATCTAATTTTTGAATACCCCTTTATTGAAACGCTTTGATTTTACTGATCGAACTGCCTCTACTTTAGGAGAAGGATGCTGAAAATGACTTCGTCGATAATGACAGCTCCTGCCAGGGTCAAGACCGTTCCGCGCAGGCGTATCAACTGGCGCAAACAGGGGCTGGCCTATCTCTTCCTCCTGCCCGCCCTGATCGCCTTTACGCTTGTGACCTGGTATCCGATCCTGAACACCATTCTGTATAGTTTTCAAAAGGTTAATC
>CAYUUJ010000445.1:0-2783 GCA_964447845.1 uncultured Anaerolineaceae bacterium | reverse complement strand
CGGTCGAAAATCTTAAATCGCGCGGCCTCGAATTCCTGCGTGTGCCGGATACATACTATGACGCTCTCCCGGACCGGGTTGGTAAGATCAAAGAAGATATGCAGGACATCCACGACCTCGGCATCCTCGTGGACCGGGACGACGAAGGCTACCTGCTGCAAATTTTCTCCAGGCCGATCCAGGACCGCCCCACCATGTTTATCGAGGTCATCCAACGGCATGGTGCACGCGGCTTCGGCAAGGGCAACTTCAAAGCCCTGTTCCAATCCATTGAAGCGGAACAAGAGAAGCGCGGAAACCTCTAAATGAAATTTGCGATGTACTCCACGCCTCAAACGGACCCTCAGCCGGGTCTCGTTAATAATGGCCGCGTCTACACCCTGCCCTTCCCGGATATGCGCGCCGTGATCGAGGCCGGCGCGGAAGAGGCCGCTCGACAAGCTTCGACCACGCCGATCCATATCGCGCAGGTCGCGTTTCACTCCCCGATCCAACCGACCAATCTGCGGGATGGGTACGCCTTCGAGCAACATGTAAAGACTGCCAATGCCAATCGGGGACGTGAGGTACCGAAAGAATGGTATGAATTCCCGGTGTTCTATTTTTCCAATCCGGGCAACGTCTTCGGTCCAAACGATGAGATCCCCTACCCACATTACACGGAAGCGTTGGACTATGAGTTGGAGATCGCGGTTGTGATCGGTAAAGGCGGACGCAATATCAAATCAGAAAACGCGCTTGATCATATTTTCGGCTACACGATTTTCAACGACTGGTCGGCTCGGGATGTGCAGCGCAAAGAAATGGCTGTCGGACTCGGCCCAGCCAAGGGCAAGGACTTCGCTTCCTCATACGGGCCGTATATAATTACTCCGGATGAATTGGTTGAGCGCAAGACCGATAAGCCGGGCGTGTATGATATGACGATGCTGGCGCGCGTCAACGGCGAGACCCGCTCGCAAGGCAACTTCAAAGATATATACTGGTCGTTCGGCGATATCCTGGCGCGCGTCTCGGATGGCGTAGACCTCCTGCCCGGGGATGTGATCGGGTCCGGCACTGTGGGCACCGGTTGTCTTCTGGAGCTGACCAAATTTCAAGGTCCATGGTTACAACCAGGCGATGTGGTCGAGTTGGAGATCGACGGCATCGGGGTCCTGAGAAATCTGATCCAGCAGAAGGGCTGATGAGGATGCATGGAATCCAAACTTATCACCATCCGTCATACGGAAACAGTCCAAACAAAACAAGGACTGCCCAATTTTGAAGGCATCTCGGCCGCCACCGCCGGCGCAACCGATCTTTGTATGCACCTGGTTGTCATCCCGCCGGGCGGCCAAGCTGTCGCGCATTATCACAATGGCTTCGAGACGGCGTTATATATCATCAAGGGCCGCGCTGAAACGCGTTACGGTCCGAATCTTGAGTATTCGAGCATTAATTCAGCGGGCGATTTCTTATTCATTCCACCCAATCTACCCCATCAACCGATCAATTTGAGCGATACGGAAGAAGTTATCGCAGTGGTCGCTCGCAACGATCCCAACGAACAGGAAAGCGTGGTTGTGTACCAGTCACCCGGTAAGTAAATAATGACCAGAATTTTTTTCTCCAAGTTGTTTATTGCCATTGCAATTCTGCCCACGATCCTTGCCTGCGGTCTTGGATCGGCGGGTGCTCCGTCCACCCCAACGGCGGAGACCATTCCCCAAAATGGATTTGTTTTATATAGGAACGTCAGTCTTACAATCCCAAAGGGACTCGCCACCAACGCCCTGGTCGGGACCGTACCAGCCCTGACCGAAGGAGAAGGTTTGGCTCCCTGGGATGTCGCGCCCGAACACACTAAAATATTGTTGGATCATTATGCCCAGGGTTATTCAATGCACGACGCTCAGATTCGGGTCTATCCCGCACAAGAATACGCCGAGCTCGCGATCGGAGACGTGGGCGGGCAGATCCGTCGCGTGCAAGCGCTAACGAGCAATGCCGCGCCGCTGACCGCCGAGAATATGCCCGCCATTCCTTTTTTCAATGCCGGGCAAACGATCGCCGCACAAATGCAGATCCTCCAATTCAAGAACGGCTCCGGGATTCGTCTCGTGACCCAATACAATAACGGCATTACCCCAATCTCGGATTATGGACTCTTCTATCACTTCCAGGGTCTCACCAGCGACGGAAAATATTATGTGATCGCCATCCTGCCCACTTCCACGGATTTCCTGCCGCCTGACGAAACAGCCTATACGATCGAGACACCTACGGTGATGGATTTTCCCGGTTTCTACAAACCTGACGCATCTTTCAAGGACTTCACTGCATATTATCAAGCCATTACCGGCGCGCTAAATTCCACCTCTCCCGACGCCTTTTACCCTCCCCTGCCCCAGTTGGACCTGCTGATCCAATCTCTCAGTATCACCCCTTAAAGGAGACGCTCTTATGGAAAAGCGCCGCCAGTTGGTGGGCGAATCAGGCATCTTCACACAGGATATATTCGAGGTGCTGATCAATTACGAGATTTCGAGAGTGCAGCGTTACCCAAGCCCATTGACGTTGCTGCATATCGCGCCGGCCACCGGGAGTTACAGCGCAGATCTGCAAAAAAAGTCCCGCGACTCGCTGACAAATCTCTTGAACCGGACGTTGCGTGTGTCTGACGTCCCCGCTCATTTCGGAGAAGAGTTTCTGGTACTATTGCCGTCCACCGACGAAGCGGGCGGCCGCGCGGCGGCGGGACCACTCCTGGGTTCCTTCCGGCCCACGCACAACCTGACCAC
>CAYUUJ010000444.1:0-2784 GCA_964447845.1 uncultured Anaerolineaceae bacterium | reverse complement strand
CCATCATGGCGCGTCCCACCAGGATATCCGAGAGGGCCAGTGAGCCGATCACCTCACGCAGGCCGGTCTGCGAAGCCCAGCTGATGGCGTTGCGATAGTCCTCCACCTCCAGGGCGGCCTTTTCGGCGTCCCAGACCAGCCAAAAGAGCACTGCGTCCACATCCACCGGCACGGTGTCACGCGTCAGCGTCTTCTCCGCGCTAAAGGAGGTTACCATCACGCGGTGGTCCACCCACATCGGTACAGTGTCTATGATGGGTATGACCCAGAACAAGCCCGGCCCGGCCAGTTTATGGAACTTGCCGAGACGCAGGATCACAGCCTTCTCCCATTGCGACGCCACTTTGATCGCAAACAGGATATAGATCCCGGCCAGGATCATTGCCAGCGTATAGACTCCGATCCAGCCATCCTGGACTTTTCCGACCATCCACAGCGTGCCGAACACTGCTTTCAGAAGCAGCACTCCGAACACGGCTGCGGCGATCAAAGGAATGCGTTGACCATCCGGTTTATTCGGCCGGGTGCGTACATTATTGACAAATTTTGTGTTCATCTTATGCTCCTTTTACTCCACGTTTCTTCATGCTACTCTTCTGACTCGTCCGCATCTTTCCGGACCTTGAGCTGCTCGCGCACTACGCGCGTCACTTCGCCTGACGAAAACCCGAGCCGCTCAGCCTCATGGATATATCGGTGGGCCAGCGCTTCCAAAGACTCGCGCCGCAGACGTTCGGCCGCCTCTGGCGGTGGTCTCTCCATAATATACGTGCCGCGGCCTTGCTGCGTGGAGATCACGCCGGCTTCATCCAGCATACGGTAGGCGCGCGCCACGGTGTTGAAGTTGACGCGCAACTCCTGGGCTAACGCGCGCACGGTCGGCAGTTGTGCGCCCGGCTTTAGGACGTTGCCCAGCAGTTGGTTTTCGATCTGGGTGACGATCTGCACATAAATGGGCAGGCCGGAACGGAAATCAAGACGCAGGTGAAGTTTGGTTTCAGGCATGCTTACTCAAAATTGAATTAATTGTATTATTGTACTAATTGTATACAAATGTAAAAATTTGTCAAGGGGGTGATCAACGGATGGAAACGGATGGACGGATAACGATTCTTGGAGCATGGATAGCTCACCCCGCTTCAACCTTCTGGCCTGCCCGGCCAGCGCAGAGGCAATGCCGCTCACTTCGGCATGGTAGAATTTAATCGCAGAACATGGAAGGAGCGATCATGGAACAACAGACTGGTACATTTGCGGTTAAAAAGGGTCATGCGCAGATGCTTAAAGGCGGCGTCATCATGGACGTCGTGACCCCCGAACACGCCAGGATCGCGGAAGACGCGGGTGCCTGTGCAGTCATGGCGCTCGAACGCGTCCCTGCTGATATTCGCGCCGATGGCGGCGTGGCTCGCATGTCCGATCCCGACCTGATCCTCAAGATCATGGACTCGGTTACGATCCCCGTCATGGCCAAATGCCGCATCGGGCATTTCGTGGAAGCGCAGATCCTGGAGGCCATCGGTGTGGACTATATCGACGAGTCCGAAGTACTCACGCCGGCGGACGAAGCCTTTCACATCAATAAGCATACATTTACAGTGCCATTCGTTTGCGGCTGCCGCAATCTGGGTGAAGCCCTGCGCCGCATCGGCGAAGGCGCGGCCATGATCCGTACGAAGGGTGAAGCCGGCACCGGCGATATCGTTGAAGCCGTGCGCCACGCGCGCGCCGTACTGGGTGACATCCGCCGCCTGAGCACCATGGCCGATGAAGAGTTGATGGCCTTCGCCAAGGAAATCGGTGCGCCTTATGAATTGGTCAAGGAGACCAAGGAACTGGGTCGCTTGCGAGTGGTCAACTTTGCGGCCGGAGGCGTGGCTACACCGGCGGATGCCGCGCTCATGATGCAATTGGGCGTGGACGGTGTCTTCGTGGGCTCGGGGATCTTTAAATCCGGCGACCCCGCCCGGCGCGCAGCGGCCATCGTCAAATCCGTGACCCATTTCAAGGACGCGAACATCCTGGCCGAGGTCAGCAAGGATCTGGGCGAGCCGATGGTGGGACGCAACGTCTCGCAGATGCCCGAAAGCGAAAAGCTCGCCGGCCGCGGCTGGTAAAAAATTCCACGGTGGGGCGACCCATTGGGTCGCCCCTACGGCAACAACATGAAGATCGGTGTACTCGCTTTACAGGGTGACTTTGCTGAACACATCCTGATGCTTGAGCGCCTGGGGGTTGAAGCCGTGGAGGTGCGCCTTTCTGATCAACTTGAAGGATTGGACGGCCTGATCATCCCGGGCGGTGAGTCGACCACCATCGGCAAGCTGGCCACGGATTATGGTCTGATGGAACCGCTCAAAACATTCGGTCAGCGGCACGCCATTTGGGGAACCTGCGCCGGCGCGATCTTCCTCTCGAAGGATGTCAGCCGCGATCAGCCTCTGCTCGGTTTGATGGATATCAAGATCGCGCGCAATGCCTTTGGCCGCCAGGTGGATTCCTTCGAGGCGGACCTGAATGTCCCTGAACTGAAAAAAACCTCCGGTTCGAAGAACTCTTATCACGCCTTTTTCATCCGCGCACCGATCATCGAGTCTGTGCAAGGAGATGCCAAAGCCCTCGCCTCATTGCCGGACGGAAGAATTGTCGCCGCCCAGCAGGGCCATTTCCTGGCTACTTCGTTCCATCCCGAACTGACCCAGGACACGCGTTTTCACGAGTATTTTCTTTCGCTGGCTGATTAATTAAATAATGTCATTGCGAGGAGGTCTGAGCTGAGCGAAG
>CAYUUJ010000443.1:0-2795 GCA_964447845.1 uncultured Anaerolineaceae bacterium | reverse complement strand
GGATGCCGATCAAGGCCATCGTGCGCATGCCCATTCGCAGGGGATTTGTAACTGCGACCACCTTCAAGTAGCCCAGCTCAACCAGCCGGTTGTAGCGCTGGCGGATCATGCCGGGTGAGACGTTCAAATGCTCGGCGATCTGAGAAAATGCCTCGCGGCCATCCGCCCTGAGTGCTTTCAGGATCTTTTCGTCGATTTCATCGATCCGATCAGGTTGGATAGTACCGATTATGTTTTCCACACAACTATTTTATGCTTATTATTCATTTCTGTCAAGATTTTCTACGTTTTCTTCATTTTTCAAGCTTTTTTCATGATTTTTACTCATAATCACCTGTCTGGTCGACTGGACAGGTGGATAAAATGCCCCTAAATAAAAACCGACCTCTAAAAGGAGGTCGGTTTTGTTTCTTAATTGGTCAAGGATTTACTATCCGCCGCCCACGGCTGCCTTAAACTCGGTCCAGGTGCGGTCGTACAACTCAAGTGCGTCCCCCACATCTTCGATCCACTGCAGGTGGGCCGCCACATCCGGGGGCGGATAAATGCCTTCATCCGCCAGGATGGCCGGGTCCATGAATTCCTTGGCCGCTGAATTCGGTGTGCCATAACCTACGAACTCGGCATTTTGGGCTGCGATCTCCGGGAAGTTCACATAGTTGATAAAGACCATGGCAGTGTATGCATTTGGTGCATTGACGGGAACGGCCATATTATCCTGGAAGATCGTGCAACCTTCGCGAGGGATGACATAGACTATCCCTTCACGACCACCCAGATCCGGCAAACCCGCCAGGATCGCGTCGCCTGTCCAGATATGAGCCAACACGGTTTCGCCTTGAACGATCAACTCGTCGTTGGTCTGGCTATCGTAAGCTTTGACACACTCGGCCTGGGCGATCAAGGCATTCTTGGCTTCAGTCAGGTGAGCGGGGTCTGTATCGTTTATGGAATAACCCAGATACATGAGCGCCGCACCGATCGTCTCGCGCTCATCGTCCAGCATGCTGATCTGGCCGCAATACGGGGAGTTCGGGTCGAACAGCATGCTCCAGGAATCTTCAACGTCGGTGACCACGTTGGTATCCACTGCAAAACCGGAGGTTCCCCAGAAATACGGTACCGTGTATTTTTGTTCCGGATCAAAGAATTGGTGTACGTTCAACTCATCCATATGCTGGATGTTGGTGATCACATTGAAGTCCAGCTCCATCAACATACTTTCTTCGATCATGAGCTGCACCATATAGTCGGAGGGCACCACGATATCATAACCCGCACTACCGGCCTGCAGTGTGGAGAGCAGGGTTTCATTCGAGTCAAAATTCGTTTCTACGACTTTAACCCCACATTCTGCTTCAAATTGGTCCTTGATGGCTGGGTCGGTGTACTCTACCCAGGTATAGAGAAAGATCTCTGCGGCCAATTTGGATGAGTCACCGCAGCGATCAGAGACTACGCCTGCAGGTGTTTCGGTGGATTGCGCGGGCTGGCAGGCAGCCAAAACAAGAGATAGAAATGCCAAAATATTGATCAGCGTTTTTTTCATCAATTCTCTCCTTTTAGTTCTGGATCTTCTCGATGTGATGCGAAAATAATCGCTTGTTTCACAATTGTAATGTAAAGATCAAATCTAATCCACTCCGCCAGTCTAGGCGAGTAGCAGGAACATGGCTATATATCCTGCCGCACAGGCAATTAATAAGGCGATCCATACCAGGATCCTACCGGATGGATTGGTCTCGGACAAATCTTCGCGAAATTGTTTGAAGGTACGCCATACCCACAGAAACGCAGCCAGAAAAACCAGGTGGAGCAGGAACCCGGTGACAGAAAAGGCATTCGGCGCGAACATGTTCGGCAAATCGATCACGCCATACAGCCCAATTCCCAATCCCAAGCCGATAGCCATGCCGCGCGTATAGACCGCTCCGCCGCTTTGTGCCGTCAACGAAAGACCGACGAGGCCAATCGAGCCGACCAGCATGGCTGTCGAAAGTGCGTTAATTTCAGGGGTCACTCCGCGTCGCACCAATGAGTAAATGTACAAAGGCATGGTTTGTTCCCGGACGCCCTTGGTAAACGCGGTGATCAAATAGTCATCCAGCGACAGGGTAAATGCCATCAGCGCGCCGCCGATAATACCCGGCATCAGCAAGGGTAAGGTCACGCGCTGGAAAGTCTGCCATTCATCGGCCCCCAGATCCGCTGCAGCTTCTTCGAGCGAACGGTCAAAATCGGCCAGGCGGGCGCGCACGATCACGTACACGAATGGGATATCGAAGGCGATATGCGAGATCGTGATGGTGTGCAATCCAGTGGAAGCCCGGATACCGAATACGTTTTGCAGAAACGGGAACAAAGCCTGGTTGAAAAACAAAAGCAAAGAAATACCCAGCACGATCTCAGGAATAACGATCGGAAGATATAGATTGGCATCGAATGTCGTCTTGAGCTTGAAACGATATCGTTCCATCGCCATGGCGGTTGTGGTACCAATAATCGTAGCCACTACGGTCGTGATCAACCCCACCAGCAGGCTGTTGCGAGCGGCATCCAACAACTCCTCATTATTCGCCAATACGGCATACCACTCAGTCGAAATTCCTGTAAAGACCGCGATCGAACGGGTATTGTTAAATGAGAAAATGATCAGGATTAGAACCGGCAAATAAATAAAACCGAATACTAGCGCTGCATTCGCCCCCAATAGCCAATTGCCGATCCGGGTTCCTATCCTTAACCGTTGGCGAGGCACGGGCGGGAACCTGGCGCTCACATCGCCCTCCGGGTCT
>CAYUUJ010000442.1:0-2805 GCA_964447845.1 uncultured Anaerolineaceae bacterium | reverse complement strand
CACGTATTGATCGTATTCGTAGATCAGGCAGCAGCGCAGGCGTCCGCACATGCCTGTGATTTCAGAGGGGGTAAGCGAGATGCCCTGTTCCTTGGCCATCTTGATCGAGATCGGGCTGAACTCGGTCAGGAACTGGGAGCAGCAGCGCGTTTCCAGGCCGCAGGCGCCCATGCCGCCCAGGATTTTGGCCACGTCGCGCGGGCCGATCTGGCGCATGTCGACCTGTGACTGCGGATACAGCTTCTGCATGTCCTTGCGCAGGGATTTCAGGTCAACTTTGTCTTCCGTTTCGGTGCTGAACATGAAGGTCAGGCGGGTACCGTCGTAACTATACTCGGCCGAGACGATCTTGACCCCCGGAAGATGAAGCTCTGATGCGCGCGCCCGGCAGTTGATCATCGCCTCGGTCTGCTTTTGTACCCAGGTCTGGCGCAGGAGCAGGTCTCCGGGCGTGGCTTTGCGCTCGACGGATTTCCAGGTCCCTTCGGGCGGCGGAGCCGGATTCTGTACGTTCAGAATGACTTCGCCCAATTGCCGCCCGCGGGCGGTTTCTACGACGACATATTCACCGATATTCAGGTCGGCGATATGGCTGGCATCAAAATGATAAAGCTTCCCAACTTTGCTGAAGCGGATACTGTAAATGGATGGTTGCATAGGCAAAATTATAACCGATAAGGAGTATAAAATCCGCAGGACGCGAACGTCATCAAATCACACTAATTGTCGGCGCGCTATCGCCGCTCAGGGCCGCCACACTGATACGTGCTGCGACGCTCTCCGCGACCATCTTGAGCGCTTTGGCGGCGTCCGCTTCAGGGTGGGCAATGATAATCGGTTTACCTGTATCGCCGCCGATGCGCACCTGCGGATTCATCGGTATGCTGCCCAGGAAGGGCACATCTGCGCTTTTGGCGAGCTGTTCGCCGCCACCCTGGCCGAACACATCCATGATGGAACCGTCCGGCAGGGTTAGGTAACTCATATTCTCGACCACGCCCAGGATCGGGACATTGAGCGTGCGGAACATCTCGAGGCCGCGGCTGGCATCTTCAATCGAAACCGCCTGTGGCATGGTCACGATGACCACACCGGAGAGCGGCAGGGCCTGCGCCAGTGAAAGCGAGGCATCGCCCGTCCCGGGGGGCAGGTCGATGATCAGATAATCAAGTTCGCCCCAGTCCACATCGCTCAGAAACTGACGAATAGCGGAATTCAGCATCGGTCCGCGCCAGATCAGCGGCTGGCTGGGTTTGGCCAGAAAGCCCATCGACATCATTTTCACGCCGTACGACTCGGCCGGGATAAGACGATTTCCCTGCGGGGCAGGCATGTTCGGTACGCCCATCATGGTCGGCACGTTGGGGCCATAAATATCGGCGTCCATCAACCCGACGCGCGCGCCGCTCTGGGCCAGCGCAACCGCTAAATTAACGGCCACTGTGCTTTTGCCCACGCCACCTTTGCCCGAGGCGACAGCAATTGCATTGCGGATAGGCATATTAACCAGACCGCGCATCCGCCCGTCGTTCGGCACATCCGAATCGAGTTTGACGCTGACGTTTTTTGCGCCAATCGCCAGTACAGCTTCTCGGGATTCCTTTTCAATAAGTCCGCGCATGGGGCAGGCGGGCGTGGTCAGCATAACGGTAAAGCTGACAGTATCGCCTTTAATTTCAATGTCTCTTACCATGCCGAGCGTTACCAGGTCTTGATGGAGTTCGGGTTCCTGTACCTTGCTCAGCGCCGACAGGACGGCATCACGCGTAATTTCGCTCATAATATCTCTTTCTACATTATGTCATTGCGAGGAGGCCGTAGGCCGACGTGGCAATCTCCGGGCTCAATATGCTAATTTTGTCGGGTATTTTCTGCCGTTTAAGCGGAGATTGCTTCGTCGCTTGAGAACGCTCCTCGCAATGACACGAATCTTGGGATTTTCTTCCTTCAGTTAAAAGAAAGTTGCGAATAAGTTATTGGGCTTCATTGCTGACTTCACCTTTGGCCGCTTTGGCGGCTTCCTTGGCCTTGCGCGCGTCTTCTTGAAATGCGTAATTCTGCGGGCGGATACTGCGGTAGTAGGAAGCCGGTTTCAGCAGCATTTCCATATTGAGTAGGTTACGCTCGTAAGAAGCGATTTCATAGTCGTGATCCATGATGATCGCATCGAACGGGCAGTACTCCGCACACAGCCCGCAATTCATGCAAATATCGGCGTCAATATAGAATTCCGTCGGTTCCGGGATTGGACGGCCAGTTTCCGGGTCGCTGCTGCGCACAATCCAGATACACTGCGGCGGGCAGACTTTGGCGCAGATTCCGCACGAGGTGCAGCGCTGATTTTTCGCGCCGTTTTCGCCTTCATCGTACACCAGGAAAGGCACGTAGCGGAACTCCTCGGAAACGGGGAGTTTTTCTTCCGGATATTGCACCGTGAAAATGCCGTTGTTATCCTTGCCGGAGCGGTATGCGATGCCCTCGGGAGAGTTATAGCGCTTCTGGCCGCGCACGAACCAGCTGATGTCTTCCCAGTAGGTTTGCAAGAAGCGTGTTAAGGTGACCTTCAGGCCTTTCCAAATACCCTGTCCATACATGGTTTCTTCTCCTGTAGAGGTGGTTTCTCTAATGCACAAAACCAATCATCGAACCGCTAAGAGCGCAAAGACCGCGAAGTTTTAAAGCCTTTCTTAGCGATCTTCGTGTGCTTCGCGTTTAAATGCCCTTACCGGTCAGTCTCGCCGAGCACGATGTCGACTGCGCCCAGGATGGCTACAAAGTCGGCTATCTTTTCGCCCTCGCACATTT
>CAYUUJ010000441.1:0-2805 GCA_964447845.1 uncultured Anaerolineaceae bacterium | reverse complement strand
CGGGCACATGTACACGGCGCGGCATCTATCAATTGGGTGGAACCACACTGCGCACCGGCGACCCGCTTGGTATTTACACACTCGAACTGGATCTGTCCGAATCTGCGACCTTGATGGTGCTGCCGCCCATCATCCCGCTGCCATCCATCCAGGTGACGCCCGGCGGCTGGCTGGGTGAGGGACGACCGCGCGCCAATGCCCCTGAAAAAACTGTCAGCGCCGCGGCCTTGCGGGTATATGCGCCCGGTGACAGTTTGCGTTTGGTGCACTGGCCCACCACGGCGCGTCATAACGAACTCTATATCCAACAACTGGAAGGCGCGCCCGCGGGTGATTGGTGGCTGGCGCTGGATTTGGATCGAAATGTGCAAGCGGGTTTCAATGAATCCGATTCAACCACCGAATTGGGCGTGATCCTGGCCGCTTCCCTCGCGGACCAGGGTGTGCGGGCTCATCGCTCAGTTGGACTTCTGGCGAGCGGTGCGCAACCGGTCTGGATGCGCCCGCAAACCGGCGAACACCGGCGTTGGGAAATTTTGCGGGCATTGGCCGCGCTCGAAACCGGTACCACCAGCCTGGCACACCTGCTCGAAAGTGCCGGACCAGCGCTCGGTCATCAAGCCAGTTTGATCATCATCACGTCCTCAACACAGGACGATTGGTTGAAACCCCTGGCGCGCCTGTTCTGGAGGGGCGTCACACCAACTGTGATCCTGATCGACGCTTCGACGTTCGGAGCCCTGCAGGATACCAGCGCGATCGCGTCGGTACTCGCGAATATGGGGATCGCCCATCATGTGGTAACGCGCGACCTGTTGTTGCGCCCTGAAGCGCGTCCGGGAGAGCAGGGTCAATGGGACTGGCGCGTGATGGGGACCGGCAAGGCAGTGGCGACGCGGAGGCCGATCGATTCAGCCTGGAAGAAGCTCGTATGAGCCGGTTGTTGTTACGCGCACTGACGCGTCAAAATATCATCCTACTGCTGACACTGACCGCGCTGGCCTGCCTGCCGTTCGCGATCCGCAAGCTTGTGCCCGATGCCGGCTTGAGTTTGCTCATGCCTATCACGCTGACTGGCGCAATTCTGGCATGGTTCGTGGCGCCCCTGAATTTCAAAAGCTCATGGGTCCGGTTTATATTTTTAGTATGTGGACCATTGATCATCTTCGCGGTGGTCGGGCAACTCGGCCGCCCTTTATTGAACGCGGTCTGGGAAGACCTGCAAATTCTGCCTCAGTTCATCGTATGGATTCGATCTCGAATCCCGATTGACACTTCCGCCTCCAGCGCAGCACAGCAGGAATTGATCACGCGGGCTTCGGCGTTGGCTCAACGCATCTTTCAATGGATCGCCGGCAGGTTGCGCGGCGAAACGGTGCTGGACCCTGCGGCGCGTGCTTTCGTGTGGAGTCTGGGTTTATGGTTGTTGGCGGCCTGGGCCGGCTGGCAGATGCGTTTCAACCTGCAAAGCGAGTCGAAGACCGACAGACGCACGTTGATCGCCCTGCTCCCCAGCACAACCTTGCTCGGCTGGGTTCTGGATACGACTTCACAAAAGTCGCCCGGATTCTGGCTGCACCTGGCCGCATTATTGTTTCTTTTAGGGTTGGCCCATTACGAGAGCCTGGCGCGTATCTGGCGGCAAAAGCGCCTGGATTTTTCCGAGTCGATCTGGGAAGATACATTGATCGCCACCAGCGCCTTGACGATCACCGCCATCGTCGCTTCATTCCTGGCTTATTCGATCTCGCTGGAAGATATCCGCGAGCGGATCCGCGAGTGGGATGAGCAACGGTCCCGGACATCTTCCAGCGAACGCACCTCCGATGGAAGCGGCCCACCCGATGGGAGTCGCACCACCGGTCAGGGGTTGGGAACTATTCACGCCATCACGGCCGGGCCGAAGCTTTCCACAAATATCGTCATGATCGTCACCACCGGTGACCGGCCGGCTGTGCCACAAGCAGTCGATCTGGACGTTCCGTATTACTACTGGCGCACGATGACGTATCAGACCTACTACGGTACAGGCTGGACCAATCCGGCCAATCTCAGTCTCGATCTGCCCCCCGGTCAACCTCTCATACAAGGCAGTCCGCCGGGGTATCGAATCGTCCATCAGGAAGTCCTATTTCCATCGGGACCGACCAGGCATCTTTACTGGACCGGCACGCTGATGGGAGCCGACGTTCCGCTCGAGCTGACCTGGCGTGGCACGCCGAATGCAGAGATCGCCACCGACGATCTCAATACGTTACTCCAGGCGGATTTGATCGGTGCATTGACGCCCGCTGAGAGTTACACGGCTGATTCACTGCTTTACGTATACAGCGAGAATGATTTGCGCGCGGCGCGTGCGAATTATCCGGCATGGGTCACACAGCGGTATCTTGGTCTGCCCGAAACCGTTCCGGAACGCGTGCTGGCCCTGGCACGTGATCTGACCGCCACTTCGCTCACTCCGTATGACCGCGCGGTAACGATCGAATCTTATCTGCGCCAGATCCCCTACAACCTGGAAGTGCCTGGTCCGCCCACGGGCAGAGATGTGGCGGATTATTTCCTCTTCGATCTGAAACAGGGTTACTGCGATTATTACGCGACCTCGATGACCGTCCTGGCGCGAGCCGCGGGTCTTCCGGCGCGTTTCGTGATCGGGTATTCGAACGGAACCTACAATTCGCTGGATGCTCATTATGTGATCACGCAAGCCGATTCACATGCCTGGACCGAGATCTATTTCCCCGGTATCGGCTGGGTGGAATTCGAGCCAACGCCCAGTGAGCCGGCTCCCATCCGAGCCAG
>CAYUUJ010000440.1:0-2812 GCA_964447845.1 uncultured Anaerolineaceae bacterium | reverse complement strand
TATAACGCCGCACAGAGGTATAGGTTGCCTCAGAGCGGTATAATCGGTGAATATTTTCCATGAGACGGAAACACAGAAAACCCCGTTTACGGTACGACAAGGCGTTTGGCCTGCTGCTGATCTCGCCCTGGCTGATCGGAGCCTTGCTTTTTAAGGTTCTTCCGATCTTTGCCTCCCTGGGAATATCCTTCACCGATTTCTATATGCTCGAGCCGGGTGAAACAAAATTCATCGGCCTCGCAAATTATGTCGCATTCTTCCAGGATCGCCGGGCGGGATACGTATTATTTCAGACCATTGCGGTTGCATTGACGACCATTCCATTACAACTTGCCGCGTCCATACTTCTGGCGGCGCTCTTGAATAGTCCGGTCTTGAAAGCCAGGTCCGCACTGCGGACGTTGTTTTTTGTGCCGAGCATCATTCCAAGCATCGCGATCCTCTTTATGTGGTTTGGCTTCACCGATCCCACCACCGGCTGGCTCAACCGATTGATCATTCAGCCGCTGGGGTTGGCCGGTTATAGCGATGTCTACTCGGACGGGGCGCGCAGCTTTTTCTTCGGGATCAGCTCCTTATGGTCGATCGGGCCCGGGATGTTGATCATGCTGGGAGCCATGCAGAGCCTGTCCCCGGAAGTTCACGAAGCTGCCCGAGTCGACGGCGCCGGGCCATTCATGCGATTCTTCGCCATCACGCTGCCACTGATCTCACCGGCCATTTTTTTCGCATTGGTCATCAACCTGATCGGCGTGTTCGGCGGCGTCATTTTATTGGATCGAGGCAACTCATTCAGCGGGGGTAGTTCGCCTTACGACGGGTACATTGCCCACCAGTTATTCGATGAATGGAATTTCGGATACGCTGCCAGCCTGGCATGGATTTTCTTCATCCTGGTCATGGTCGTGATCATCGTGTTATTTTCGACCGCCAGGCGCTGGGTGTATTATCCGGATCGAGAAAATTAACCATGAACTCTCCATCACCCCGCCCTAGAAACTGGTTCGCCCCGCAAACCTATCTCCCTCTCCGGGTTTGGGACAGCTTCGGCGCAGGTTTATTCAACTTGCTGGTATTCTCCCTTCTGATCATCTACCTGTTCCCGATCGTGTACATGGTTTCCACCTCGTTCATGGAAAGTCCGCAATTGGGGGATCGCTATGCCCCTGTTTACCCCGCCAGACCCAACACCTTTAATTACGGAGGCAAGGAATATCGCATCTACAACGTCCCGTTCCCGGAAGGTGAGCGTCAACTGGCGCTGGTCAAACCGGGGCGGATGTCCAGCGAATTCGTGGACCCGGCGGACCCCGAACAGCGTTTGATCCCCTGGGATGGAAGCTGGCGTACCTTGCGAGGGGTATATCATTTTCAAATAACCTGGGATAACTTCACACGGCTATTTATCTCGATCCCATTTTCACGCATGGTGCAAAATACATTGGTGATGGCTTTGTTGACCGAACTGGGCGTCATGATCTCGTCCATTGTCGTAGCATATGGGTTCGCCCGTTTTCCATTGCCGGGCGGCAATCTACTATTTTATGTTCTGATCGCCACCATGCTGATCCCCGAGAAAATAACGCTGATCCCAACCTATTATTATTTTGTCCGTGTGCTGGAATGGAACGGATCCTGGCTGCCGCTCCTGCTCCCCTTCTTTTTCGGCAACGCGGTCTATATCTTTCTTCTCCGTCAGAATTTTAAGAGCATCCCGAAGGAGATGGAAGAAGCCGCCATGCTGGATGGAGCGGGGCCGTTGCGTATTTTGTTTTCGGTGGTTTTACCCCAATCCTGGCCGGTCGTGATCACGGTTGGATTATTGCATTTCTTTTATATCTGGAATGAAACCCGTCAGGCTGCACTGTATTTAAGTACGCGGCGTGACCTGATACCAGTTTCTTTCGGGATCCAAAACTTTCAATCCCTGGCGCCCATCCAGAACCTTTTACAAGCCAGTGCCTTACTGGTGATGATCGTGCCCGTGATCGTGCTGCTGATCACCCAACGCCACTTTATGCGAAATCTGGTCATCACCGGCATGGAAAAATGAAATCCCTCTTTCGAAACCCAATGCATCGCATCATATTCGCCATCTGGCTGGCTTGGTTTCTGGCCATGATCGGCTACCAGGCGTTGGTCCCCGCCCGCTTCAGTCTGGCCCGCCCGGATTACGCGTTGGAGTGGACAGTTACTGAGACCCTGGCAGGCAGCCAGAACGGCAAGATTTACCTTAACGAACCTTATCTCAACAGACATGTTGCCTGGGATTCGGAATATTACCTTGCCATCGCCGCCGGTGGTTATGAAGACCCCGATATCAGCCGAATCGACGCCACCTTTGGAAGTGTTTCGACGGGCGGCGGTTTCTGGCCATTTATCATCCCGCAGAATTCGAGTAGTATGCGTGGAATTTCATTGAGCTACGCGTTTTTTCCTTTTTATCCATTTGTGATGCGGATCGTCAGCCTGCTGCTCTCTGTGCTGGGCCTCAACACGATCGCGACCACAACCCTGGCCGGTGTATTGGTGTCCGGTCTGGGAACGTTGGCAGCCATGATCGCCCTTTACGAATTGGGTCGTACGGAGCTGGGTGAGGAGGGCGGCTTGCGCGCGGCTTTCTATTTGATCATTTTTCCGAGTGGGTTTTTTCTGGCCCAGGTTTATACCGAAGGTCTTTTTGTCGGATTGGCATTTTCGTCGTTACTTATGCTGCGCCGCGGACATCCAGCCTGGGCCGCGCTTTTGGCCATCCTGGCCACCTATACGCGCGCTGCAGGCATCGCGCTGGTCATCCCCCTGGTCATTTCAT
>CAYUUJ010000439.1:0-2831 GCA_964447845.1 uncultured Anaerolineaceae bacterium | reverse complement strand
GCTCAAGGAGATCAGCCAGTTCGAAACAGGCATGATCTTGGCCCATTCGTCGATCACCTTGACCCAATGATGGAACACCTCCTGGTTGGCTGCTGCGAAGCGATCGATCTCATACGGTTCGCGGGCGAATGCGCGCACAACCTGTACTCCCGACACATTCTCCTGCAGCCGATTAGACACCTCGCCGACCGCCGTATCCACTTTGAAGAACAACGGTCCCACCTTCGTGCCAAAGCCGGCAGTCAAGAGGATTAGTGGGATCAAAGGAAACAGGGCGATGAAAGATAGAAGTGGATTGAGCGTGACCATGATCACGAGAATTCCCAGCGAAAGCAAAATAAACCGGACTAGATCCGGGATACTGCCGCCCGCGAAACGCTCGATGGCACGCACATCCTCGATACAGCGCGAGATCAATTGTCCACTCTGCGTGTGATCATGGTAGGTGAAAGGCAGATGTTGGATATGGTCATACAGGCGGTTGCGCAAGTCGTATCCAATGCGGGCGGCGATCCATTCAGACAGATAGCGCTGAACCAGGTTGAGCAAAGCCGCCAAAAGCCCCAGTCCGAGCAGGATCAAGGCAGAGCGGATCAACAATCCGCCTTCACCGCGCAACAAGCCGTCGTCGATCACGCTTCGCAAAACGGCCGGCACCAATAGACCGAGCACGGTCAGCCCCAACAGCAGAATTAAACTGACGAGGATCGGGCCGGAATATGGTTTCAGGAAAACACGCAAGCGGAGCAGATGCGACATGGTATGGATTGGATCTTCAGGGGATTAAAGCAGAACAAAATAGGATACCACAACCGGCATGTTCCTGGGAATCGCCACGTTTCTGCTTGCTTTAATGTATCGGAGATTTTGAATCAGCTTGCTTGAATCTAATGGTTACCCTCGCCAGAAAAGTAAATATGGCGATTAGCAAAGTTGAGATCAACAAAGCCGTGCCGGAAAAACCTTCCACCCAACCTTCCTTGGCAGCCAGGAACATAGCTCCGGTGACGACCGTCCCCCCGATCAAGACAGCCATCAATATCGAGCGCAAAAGTTGTGGTTTAGTTGAATTCCGTACAGGAGCTGTATAGAGGCGCATCAGGATCAAAGCCAGTCCATAGGCAGGCAATGCAAGCCTGCTCATAAAACGCAGCGCGTCCTCGTACGGTTTCAAGCCATTGCCTGTTCCCAATTGCAGCACAAATCCCAAATAGACGGCGCCCAGGATGATCCCGATATCCAGAAGCAAGAGTGGCATGACGTTGAAATTGACCCGCAGCCAATCCCGTACCGGACGTTCGATCCGCAGGAATACGACGACAGACAACACAATCATCAATACCCAGTAGATGTATATAAAGATCGAATAAGGAAAATCCAACGCGGCTGCCCAGCGTTCGCCAAGCCATCGAATGGGGATGTGCAGGATGAAAAGTGCGTAGCTGGCGTCCCCCAGCAGCACCAGCCTCGGATGGCTTAATTGCCTGGCTAGGGATGTCTGATCCAGGGCCAGCGCCAGGACGATGACGAGAAAGAACGGGGCAAGCAGGCCGACGTCCAGAGAGAAAGAATCTTGCATACGAGGCAGCACATAACGGCCTACCAACATTAGACCGGTGAGTAACAGGCTCATTGTCAGCAGCCAACGCGGAAGCATTCGTTGCGTATTCTTATCTGGCGCTCTGGTTAGAAACCAGACTCCTCCAACCAGGCCCAACAAAAATGAATTCAAATGAAAAAGTGGGAAATAGAACAATAAATTGTGTTGCGCCGGAAAATAAAGTCGGTACAAACCAGCGTGCAGGACCTGGCTGAAAACCCAGAATCCGACCGAGATCCAGACCAACCGGCGCACGGATATACGAGCAGCCCAGATCGCTAAAAACGGGAACACCAGATAAAAAAAGGTCTCCACAGAAAGAGACCAGGCTGCAATGTTGAAGGATAAAGCATAGACCGGGTTCCAAGCCTGGAGCAAAAATAAATTCGCAAGCACTTTTACAGTTTTCACGCTGGCCATGATATCGATGTAATACAGGCAAGTCAGGACGAATGAAAGCAGGTAAACCGGGTATAGACGCGAAAATCGTGCTTTGAAATAATCAAAGAAATTAAATCGCTGACCGGGGCGGAAATATGCCAGGGACATCACGAAACCGGAGAGCACATAAAAATAGCTGACAGCCGTTTGACCTGATGTAAATAAGGGATTGAACGGGAATGTGTCGACGGGAAAGACAGCCCCGCTATGAAAAAAAACAACCGCCAGGGCGGCGATAAAACGTGTAAATGTCAGCTGGTTTATCTTCATCAGAAAGTCGGTGAATTGATCGATGCCGTGACGTCGCTTAGTTCGTCCTGCGTGTACCAAGCCACGTGCCGAGTCCGGCAAAAAGCAAGGTGCTCAGGATGATCATCACAGCCACATTGACACTATTATTGCCGGCAACTGCTTCCGATAGAATCGGGGTCCGGGTAGCCGGTGTCTGGCTCGTCGAGGTGGTTGTAATCGCCGGATCGAGGGTTGTTGTGGAGGTGGGTTCGATGGGAGTGGACGTTGGCGTATCGGTAGCCGGGAGCGGCGTTGGTACTTTCTTGACCAGCAATTTTTGGCCGGGTTGAATATCATTATTGGGCAGGTTATTCAAATCTTTGATGGAGTCGATATTTGTATCATAAGCGATCGCAATACTCCACAGGCTTTGTCCATATTGCACTTCGTGGAAGATCGAACCGTCCGGGCCGGGCGTATTCAAGGTCACCGGAACCATATACTGCGAAACCAGGGGAGTTCCGGGAGCCGTGATCGTTCCCGGCAAGCCGGGATTGCC
>CAYUUJ010000438.1:0-2833 GCA_964447845.1 uncultured Anaerolineaceae bacterium | reverse complement strand
CCAGCTTCGGCAGCGCGAACCGGAGGAATTTCTGCAGCGTCTGACGGACCTGAGCCTAAGTCTGGCGCGTCGCATGGGAGTTGCTGAAACTCAAATCGCAAATATCTATCGCGGGGTCCTGCTGCACGATATCGGAAAGCTTGCAGTGCCCGAGAGCGTGCTGCATAAGACGGGTCCATTAACGAACGATGAATGGGAATTGCTTCGTCAGCATCCCACATATGCACACGATCTGTTGCAGAATATTCCATATTTGCGCGCAGCGGTTTCGATCCCGTATTGCCATCAGGAAAATTGGGACGGCAGCGGATATCCGCGAGGCTTGAAGGGTGAAGAGATCCCCCTGGAAGCGCGGATATTTGCCGTCGTCAACGCCTGGCTCAGGATGCAGTATGATCGTCCGTATGCGCCGGCGGCTGATCCCGGAATAGCAACGGATTATTTGCGAAAACAGGCTGGTGTGGAGTTCGATCCGAAGGTGGTGATCACCCTCTGTACCATGCTCGAGCAGGAGCAGAATATAAATCCGGACCTCAAGCTGGTCGGAATCCATTTTAACTAAAACAGGCTTGCCCACGGGCAAGCCTGTTTTTTTATCTAACTCTCTCTTCCGCTGCTCTTTGCAGAATATTGAATCCCAGAACTAATAAGGCATTTAGGTCGGGTCTTTCTGCGGATGCGTGTTCGGCCGACCCGTCCTGCGCCCGCAACAAAGCGCCACGTACACCGCTGGCTTGATGAGCCAATCGTGAATCGACGGAGATGCGTTCCAGGCGGGCGAGTAAAAGATCTACGAGACCAGCATATTGGTTCATTACCAGGCGCCCCCGGCGGGATTCGAACCCACAACCTACTGCTTAGAAGGCAGGTGCTCTGTCCATTGAGCTACGGGGGCAGGCGTTTTATTGCACGGGTCTCAAGCCGCGATACACGCGCGGTCCGGTTAATGTCCTTAAGATTGTATCAGCGGGGCGGTGCAGGCGGGTGGAAAGTTCTTCAGCGGTCATCGGCGTATTTCCGCTGACCAGGAACACCCGGAAGACAGCTTCTACCAGCGCAGTGCGCTCATTGAAAAAATCGGGTTGAAGCGCGCAATGATTCATCAAGGCCAGTTGGATCCCATCCACCGGTTTGACTTCCGCCGTATCCGGATCGATCCAATCAATGGCCTGGCCTTCCTCCAGATCTGCAAAAGCCTCCTGGTGTTCGGGGCAAAGCAGGGAGCGCAGGAAGACGTGCCAGTCGCGTTCGTTCCGTTTCCACCAGTCGAAATCGATATGGAATGGCGTATGGACCGTCGGCTTCATTAAACTTGGGCGTTTGCCTTCAGCCATTACGACACCTCGTTCAGCCGGAAATGCAGGTCGCCAACATGTGCAAATTCGGGTCTGCTGGCGAGCATGGCCAGTAACGGAGCCGGGGGCACGCGTCGGACCAGGTTGATGCCGGCATACAGTTCCTGTGCATGGACGTGACCCTGGGGCGTGAGCTTGCTCAGCTCACGGGTCATCGCCGCGGCCAGCACTTCCAGCGAGCGTTTATTGTTCCATAAAGGATCCAATACGCTGAAATCTGAGACGAAGATCGCCATGCGATCATTGAATTCGGCGGTAATGGGTTGTTTGAGCATTGCAAATATCATCCCGCCGTCCGCGCCCACGATCAAGGTGCGCACCCAATCCTTGATAGCGCGCCGGGTTTTAGCTTCCACAATGACCTCTCCCGGCTGTTTCCCGCGCCGGACTTGTACGAGACTGCCTGGCATGAGCTGGTGAGCCTTATACCATTCGCGCAACCCATATACATAACCATCATTTCGAACCACCCAGGCCGGCATCTTTGCCCCGCTGCTGCCGTCTACCAGTGTAAAACGGACCCTCGGTGATTCATAAGCAGTTGGAAACAGGGCACGCGCACGCGCGGAGAGCGGTAATGTTCCGGCACGCAAGTGAGGGTAAATCAGGCTGATGGTGATCGCGGATATCTCATCCGAGATTGTCTGATCATCGACCTGGGTCAATTCATCGTCTAATTGTGATTCAAGCGCCAGCATCTCAGGGGTCAGAATGGAGCGATCGTATTCGATCGGACTATACCTTAAATGCAAGGGCACCTGACGGACGCCTTCCGGCTCCAGGCGGCGTAAGGACCACAAGACCTCACCGGCCGGCCCGACCTCGTCAAATCGTTCATCTTCTTGCAGCGCCAGGTTGAGCGAAAATTCCGCCAGCTTTGGATTTACTCCTTCTGGCAGGGAGACGTCCTTAAGTAAGTTGCTGGCGGGCTGTGGTTCACCGGTGGCCATGTCCAGGACTGCCTCGGCCAGATTTAAATGACCGGCGTTAACACTGACCAGCAGGGCACGCGGGAACCAACGACCGGCAATCCGAATTAGTTCCGGATCCGCATTGAGGGCGGACTCAAGTTTCTTTTCCAGATCGTGCCCGTGGGTTTTAAAGACTGCCTCTCGCTCGCCGCTTATATCGTCAGCTTCGGAAGCAGGTTCGTCGTTCAGGCGATGAGCGGCCAGGCGTGCAGCGAACATACGCGGACCGCTTTCCATTACCACGGTCAACACATCGAATTCACCTGCGGTTGGATTTACGCCGGAGCGCAAATCGGCTACTTTTCCCTTTTGCCAGTTTAACTTGGGAAAAACCAGCTCATCCCCAACCTGATAAGCGTCCCTGGGAAGATACGTCTTCCCATTGTTCTGGCGAAGTTTTTGGGCACTGACCCGCTCGGAATGTATCCGCTGGTCGACCAGGACCAACGCCAGTTCGCGCGTGGTCAGCGGTGTTTCCAATTCAAACAAATGATTATGAAGCAATTC
>CAYUUJ010000437.1:0-2840 GCA_964447845.1 uncultured Anaerolineaceae bacterium | reverse complement strand
AATATGTGCCGGGCGTATCGCTCTCCACCTACCTGCGCTCCCTGCACCTGAAAAATGAAAAGCTGGGGTTAACTCTGGTCAACCGCCTACTGGAAGGGCTGGCCGGAGCTTTGCAGTATGCACACGAAACAGGTGTGATCCATCGCGACGTCAAACCCGGAAACATTCTCTTGAGCTCGCGCAGCTCCCAGGTTGAGATCAACAAACCACTTCCTTCGGACGTTCAACCTGTTCTGACTGATTTCGGATTGGTGCGCTACCTGAACTCCGCCTCCCAAACCGCCACCGGACAGATCGCCGGCACACCGGCGTATATGAGCCCCGAACAATCGCGAGGTGCACAAACTGACGCACGTACGGATATTTATTCCCTGGGCATTGTGTTGTATGAACTCCTTGCCGGCCGCGTACCATTCGAGGCGGATACCACCATGGGTGTGCTTCTCAAGCACATCAGCGAACCGCCACCGCCCATCCCCGGACTTGACCCGGATCTGCAAGCTGTAATCGATCGCGCGCTGACGAAGAAACCGGAAGATCGCCATCAGACGCCCATTGAATTGGCAAATGCATTCCAGGCCGCGCTCGTTGACCATTCAGAATCTTCGACCGCTTTGCCGGTGGATTTCCAGAATACTAAAACCATGCAAATGGCGACTCCCACAGGCGGGATAAACAAAGCGCGTCTACCCTACATGATCGCAGCCGGCATTGCAATACTTATAGCATTGGTCCTATTTTTCAAACCAGATGCTCAAGTCGCAGCTCCGGCCGCTGCGGAGACTCATGATCCTTTAGCCCACACCACACAGGCTCCCTATGCGGAGGCATCCAAAGCGATCGGCGTGCTTCGTTTCCAGGATGGCACCGCGCGCCTCGACCAGGTTCGAACCACCGCACTTCAGATTCCTCCATCGCCTGCAGGCAGCCAATATGAAGTCTGGTTGCTCCATGAGGACGATGAACAGCGCCGAAGCCTGGGTGTTCTGACCGTGGATGACACAGGCACAGGCACACTCACCTTTGTGGATCCGCAGGGAAGAAATCTACTGGAGCGATATAACCAGCTCGAGATCACGATCGAACCCAATCCGGATTCCAGTCCTAATCCCTCCGACAATCTGGCATATACCGCCGGCCTGCCACCTGGTGGTCTGATCCACGTACGGCATTTGCTGGTAGCCTTCGGGACGACGCCTGACAATATTGGTCTTGTCCACGGATTGCTGGCCAGCGCCAGGTTGATAGACCAGACCGCGTTGGATATGTTCGCCCTTTCCCAGGCTGGCGACCAGGCTGCCGTTCGCAAAAATGCCGAGGGGATCCTCAATGTGTTGGTTGGAAGTCAAAGCCCGGATTACAAGGATTGGGATGGTGATGGAGAAACATTCGATCCAGGCGATGGATTTGGGATGTTATTAAATGGCGACAACGTCGGTTATATCGAAGGGACGCTTTCGCACGCCGATCTGGCACTCACCTCTCCGGATGCCACGGAGAATATGCAAGTACACGGCGAGCACGTGAAGATCGCCTCCGGAAATCTGGAAGTATGGGCGCCTCAACTGCGCGACCTGATGAAACAGATCCTCTCTGACTTTGCAGAAAACGAAACGGAACAATCCATTCTGGAGGCCGTGGTACTCGCAGACGAGATCCTGCTGGGCACAGATCTGAACGGCGACGAGCAGGTTGACCCGGTACCGGGTGAAGGCGGCGCGGAAACCGCCTATCAGCACGCTTTCTATATGGCGGACATCACCATCCACGCCGAGGCACCTTGATAAAAAACCTCCCGCAATTGCGGGAGGTTGGTCTGAATGCGAAACCCGATATCAGGTTACCGGGTTTCAGGGAACGCTTTGCAGGCTCTGATTGATCTGGCTTAAGACATCCCCGATCGCCGGGCCCATCAACGCCAATCCTCCGATCACCAGACATCCGCATACGAATGCGATCACCAAACCTGGGATAAACAGGGAACCAGCGGCCGCGCCCCACCCAAATTGATTGACCCCTTTGACCGCCGCTACTTCCAGGTATAAGACGTAGAAACCCAGTCCCACACTAATTGCACTAAAGCACAAGCCGACATACGGGATGGCCCCCAGGAGTGTGAGTAACCCTCCTAAGATCAGCGCAGGTGCCGCAACTGACGCCAATGTGTAAGCCAGTTTGTCCGTAGTGCCGCGGCCGCCAAACATGCGGGCGATCCACTGAACAATGGCCACACCGATAGCGAAGAATATGGTGCTCACGACCGCCGCCACGGGAGCACCGCAGATCGCTCCGATCAAAGTACTGCCGAACCCGCCGCCGAATTGACGCGCTTCCGAGGGAGCAAATTCCTGCATTAACTGGCGCAGTATCGCCCCCTGAACGAGAGAAGCCATAATAAATTGCACGATCGATGCTATGAAATACCATAAGTAAGCCGTGCCGGCCTTGGCATTCGGTGAGGCTGCCAGGTCGACGAATGTTTGCTCATTCGGGCGCGTCAGGGCTTTCAGCCAAACCTGATAGAATGGCTCGGGGCCGGCGGACGTCATCGGAACGTTGGATTGATCGCTCATTACATTCTCCTTATGATCGAATTTGGATTCATTGTAAGGACATTCCGACAAAAGTCAAGTCGCGGATCGCCTGCCTGCTATGGAAAACCGTCTGGCTGCCTGAGATTTTGAAAGACAAAGAAAGAAGCAGTAAAATAAACCGCCATGGATCTCTCTGAAAAAATACAGGGCATTCTAAGTACGCTGCCTTTGAAATCCGGCTGCTACCTGATGAAGAACACCGACGGGACGATCATCTACGTCGGCAAAGCCATCAGCTTGAGGAAT
>CAYUUJ010000436.1:0-2847 GCA_964447845.1 uncultured Anaerolineaceae bacterium | reverse complement strand
CACCTGCGTTTACGGAGACATATCCGTGAAACTGGCGGAGCGCGTGATGCCGCGCGGTTCGCTGGATATTGTGGACGTGGTCCCGGCTCAACTCGAAAACGTCCGACGCAAGCTCGGCGCATTTTCCGGGGTCCGCACGTTGCGCCGGGATGCCACCCAGCTCAAGTTTCCGGACGGTTCCTACGACCAGGTGCTGCTGTTTTTTCTCCTGCACGAGGTGCCTGTCTCCGTCCGCGAGAAGACGCTGCGCGAGGCGCTGCGCGTCCTCAAGCCCGGCGGCAAGCTGGTCATCGTGGATTACCATCGTCCATCTATATTTCACCCTCTGCGCCTGTTCCTGCTGCTGATCCTGAAGCTGCTCGAACCGTTTGCCTTGGACCTGTGGCGCAAGGACATCGCGAGCTGGATGCCGGCCGGGGTCGTGCAGGACTATGTCAAGGAAACGATGTTCGGAGGCATGTACCAGAAGATCGTCGTACGGGTTTAGAATTGGCCCGTGGAACTTGCCCGGCAAGCTCTAAGATTATTGCAACACAACCTGATGGCCGGAGAACCCATTGAAATGAGGATCCATCCGAAGGCATGATGACCTGGTTTGTTCAACTCCATCCGATCTGGCAAGCCCTGATCGCCACTTCTTTCACCTGGTTGGTGACTACGCTCGGGGCCAGCCTGGTCTTCGTTTTCCGAGAGATGAACCGCAGGGCACTGGACTTTATGCTGGGGTTAGCCGCAGGTGTGATGACAGCGGCGAGTTTTTGGTCGTTGCTTCAACCATCCATTGAGATGGCGCGCTCGTTCGACATGCCCGCCTGGCTTCCGGCTACTATCGGGTTTCTGTCCGGCGGCGCGTTGGTTTGGGGGATCGACAAAGTCTTACCTCATTTGCATTTGGGATTTCCCCTCGAAGAGGCCGAAGGGCTTAAGACGACCTGGCCGCGCAGCATCCTGTTGGTGCTGGCCATCACCTTGCATAATATCCCGGAAGGGCTGGCCATCGGCATCGCCTTCGGGGCCGCGCATGCAGGGCTGCCCTCAGCCACATTGGCCGGCGCTCTGGCACTGACGGTCGGGATCGGCATACAGAACTTTCCGGAAGGAACAGCAGTTTCGGTTCCGCTCCGCCGCGACGGGATGAGCCGCGCCAAAAGTTTTTGGTACGGGCAGTTGTCCGGCTGTGTCGAGCCGATCGCCGGCGTCATCGGAGCGGCGGCGGTCATCCTCGTAAAGCCGATCCTACCCTATGCATTGGCTTTTGCGGCCGGTGCCATGATCTATGTCGTGGTTGAGGAGTTGATCCCTGAATCTCAACTGGAAAGGAACACCCATTCGGCGACCGGCGGCGCGATGCTGGGGTTTGCGATCATGATGGTCCTGGATGTGGCCTTCAGCTAGTGAATGAATCGAGCACGTGAGAACATGAAAAGGAGAGCAGATGGTACGCATTATTGTTTTGACTTTTCTGGCAGCCTTGCTCTTGACCGCCTGTGCAGGTGGCGCCGCGCCTAGGGCTGCGGACGAAATCGATATCAAGGTATTCAGGTCACCCACCTGCAGCTGTTGTGGCGCCTGGGTGCAATATATGGAACAGAATGGCTTTAACGTAATTGTCGAAGATGTGCAGGATATGGCACCGATCAAGGCCCGCTATCTGGTTCCACCCGAACTACAATCCTGCCACACTGCCCTCGTGGACGGATTTGTGATCGAGGGGCATGTGCCCGTTAGAGAAATCATGCGCCTGATTACAGAGCGGCCCGATGTGATTGGGCTGGCAGTCCCGGGAATGCCGGCCGGCGCGCCCGGCATGGAAGGTTCAGCGGAGGTCCCTTTTGACGTAATTGCTTTTGACAGCGCAGGTCGGAAGCAGATATTCGCCCAATATCCTGATAATTAATACACAAATTGTCTTAATTGTGAATATTAACACTAGTATTGACAACTTTCTTCCTATCGTATAATATTAAAACATAATTAATTTTCCCCTTCCTCGGGTTTGAGTTGGAGCCAGGCATGGGTTGAAAATTCTTTGCCACTCCTCAATCGGTCCGACTGCAAGGAGATTGTAAAATGTCGATCAGTAAAGCGGTGTTTCTCACGGGTCTCGTACTAGTGGGAATGGCAGTCCTGGCTGCATGTGCTGGAGACCTCGCAACGCCTCCGCCGGAGGCCGGTGAAGCTCCGATCCCGGACACGCCCTATCTCGCCGAATGGCAGGGTTCAGCTCACGCAGATGTGAGCGGCGAAACCTTTAGAAATTGGGACACAGAAGATCCGGCCGAAGTCCCGCCCACCTGCGCCAAATGCCACACAAGCGTCGGTTATCGAGATTACATCGGTGCGGATGGCAGCGAAGCCAACAAAGTGGATGCTGCCGTCCCGGCCGATATCTCACAGGGGATCCAGTGCGTTGCATGCCATAATGCCGTAACCTTTTCCAAAACCACTGTCCTGTTCCCATCCGGTGTTGAGATTACAGCCGGTGATGACACGCGCTGCATGGAATGCCATCAGGGCCGCGAATCCAAGGTGAGCGTCGACGCGCAGATCGAGAGATTCGCGGTGACCGATCCGGATGCCGTGGTCGCCCCAATCCAGGACGAACAAGGCAACACTGTAGCCTTCGGTTTCCGCAATGTACATTACTACGCCGCGGCCGCCACTTTGTATGGCGGAATGACTCACGGCGGTTATGAGTATGAAGGCCTGACCTATGATTCCAAGAACACGCACGTCCAGGGATACGATTCCTGCATCGGCTGTCATAACCCGCATACGCTTGAAGTAAAAGTTGATGATTGTGCGGGCTGCCATGCGGATGTGGCCACGGTTGAAGACCTGAAATCC
>CAYUUJ010000435.1:0-2849 GCA_964447845.1 uncultured Anaerolineaceae bacterium | reverse complement strand
AAGTCCATGGGTCTGCGCGTGACCGAGAACGAAGAAGAGGTCGGCCTGGACATCAGCGAACATGGCGAGCGGGCTTTTGCCTGACCTGAATTGATTAAACAGGAACCACAAGGAGATAAATCATGACCAAGAAAATCGAAGCCATTTTCCGTGAGGAAAAACTCTACCCCGTCAAAGAAGCGCTCTATAAGATCGGGATCGTGGGCATGAACGTCAGTGAAGTGCGCGGCCATGGCCGCCAGGGCGGGATCGTGCTGGCTGGACGGACAGGCACCTACAGAGTGGATTTCCTGCCGCGCGTTCAACTAAACATCATTCTCAGCGACCACAACGTCGAGAAAACGATCGAGACGATCCGTGAGGCGGCCATGACCGGTAACATCGGTGACGGATTGATCTTTGTCTACCCGGTCGACGAGGTGATCCGCATCCGCACGGGAGAGCGCGGTCACGATGCCCTGACGTATGAGGGTGATATTGATACCCGTGATTCCCGCCCGGAAGTGGCAATGGCAGCCGCAGACTAAAAAGCTGCCTTCTTTTTGAGCGTGAAAGCGCCCGGTTCAGAAATTGAACCGGGCGCTTCTATTTAATCCACCAACACAAGATTTTACTGGACTCTCCATATGGGTGAGGGAATTATTAGTATTCATCTGACCTTGAAACAGATTAACTGCGCAAAATACTCCAACGGGGTAATAGGCATTCCTGGTCATCTCCGTAAAATTGACTATATCTTGATCGTGTTTTCCAGTCGTGATCTGGATTATAGATAATGAGGTAACTGATGTTTTTCGCCCTGCTCATCTTTGTGCTGGCCTACATAGCGATCGTAAGTGAAAAGTTTCCACGCCACTGGGTGGCTCTGCTGGGAGGCGCATTACTGATCCTGTTTGGCGTACTCAGCCCTTTCGAGGCCTTTTCTTATATCAGTTGGGAAACCCTGGGTCTTATTGTTGGGATGTTTGTGTTGGTTTCAATTCTGCAACAGGCTGGTTTCTTCTCCTGGATGGCTCTGACAGCCGTCCGTAAGGTCAATTATCATCCAGCCTCCTTGTTTGTAGTCCTAATCCTGTTATCAGCAGCCCTGTCCATGTTTATGGGAAGCATTACCGTGATGCTGTTCCTTTCGGCTCTCAGCTTGCAGCTATGCCGCATGCTAAAACTCGACCCTGTACCTTTGATTATTGCCGAAGTATGTGCGGCTAATACAGGGGGAGCGGGAACATTGGTAGGTGATCCGCCAAACATGGTCCTGGGTTCAATGCTGGGGTTCAACTTTGGCGACTTCGCAACACATACCGGTCCTGTTTCCATTGTTGCTGCTCTGCTTTTGTTGATGGTGTTCTACCTGCGCAATCGCACAGCGCTAAAAGATGCCCACACTGCACTCACTGAAGATACCATTATCGAAATCGAAGCCCTGCACCATGAACCGGTTCATGCTTATCTGAGTCGCGTCGGGATCGCCGGTTTCATTATAGCGGTGGCCCTGCTGATATTCCATGTTCCGCTCAGTGAATTGACCGGCCTTCCAATTAATGGCGCCGTGGCAGCTCTTATACCGGCTGCTCTTGCCATCATTGCCTTGCGCGGCGATCAGCGCAAAAAAGTCATTCTACGTGTGGACGGCGAGAGTATTTTGTTTTTTGCCGGTTTATTCGTTTTGATCGGCGGGCTGGAGAAGGTTCACATTTTCGAGAGCTTGGCAGAAGCTCTGGCGCAAGCAACCTCCACAAATCCCATTGGCTTGGTCATGGCCTTGCACTGGGGTCCCGGACTTGCGAGCGGGATTGTGGATAACGTTCCGCTGGCGCTGGCAATGGGCTACGTAATCAAAGACATCGCTGCGATTCCAGGCATGCCCGCCCTGGCGTTGATGGCCTGGTCGCTGGCATTGGGCGTGGATATCGGCGGCAACTTTACCCCCATCGGCGCATCTGCCAACGTGGTTGCTTATGCCTATATGGAGCGCAACCACGGCAGCATTGGCTGGAAGCGTTGGCTGATCCTGGCCGGTCCTCCGACTGTGCTGGTGATGATTTTGGCATCATTGCTGGTCGTTTTCAAGGGTCAAATCGGCTGGTATTAGGCCGGTAAGATAAATCAATTTTATAGAGGAGAAGTAGAAGATGAAATCGTTCGCATTAATATTCTTGAAGTGGCTGCGGTGGGTCATTATTCCGGCGGTCGCTGCCACGGCGCTATTGTTCGTCACGCCGGCCTTCGCCCAGGATTCAGGCCCGACAGACGAGTTGTTGCGCGGCTTGAACACGGCCTGGGTCTTGATCACGGCCTTTTTGGTCTTTTGGATGCAGGCTGGTTTCGCCTTCGTGGAGGCTGGTCTCACCCGCTCGAAGAATACGACCAATATCCTGTTCAAGAACCTGATCGATTTTGTGTTTGCTACGCTGGCGTTCTGGGCCTTCGGGTTTGCCTTCATGTTCGGCCCGGTAACCAATGGCTGGATCGGGATGTCCGGTTTCTTTCTGGACCCGAGTTTCGGTGACGTAGTCGGGTTGCCGGTCCTGGCTTTCTGGTTCTTCCAGCTGGTCTTCGCCGGAACGGCCGCCACCATTGTCTCCGGTTCGATGGCGGAACGCACAAAATTTTCTTCTTATCTTGTGTACAGTTTCTTCATCACGGCCCTTATTTATCCGATCGCCGGTCACTGGATCTGGGGCGGCGGCTGGCTGTGGACGTTGCCTTTCGGCGTGGGCTTTAGAGATTTCGCCGGTTCGACTGTAGTTCACAGCATCGGCGGTTGGCTGGCGCTGGTCGGTGCGATTGCACTAGGACCCCGCCTGGGCCGCTTTACCAAAGATGGCAAGGCAGTCGCCATACCTGGC
>CAYUUJ010000434.1:0-2857 GCA_964447845.1 uncultured Anaerolineaceae bacterium | reverse complement strand
ATCAGCACCGCCCATAACATGCCCACGCCAAGCACAATGCCCGGTAAGGTCCACGGCAACCAACTAATGAGATCGATGACTCGTCTCCCCCAGAACTGCGTGCGCGTGCTCGCATAAGCAATCAACGAAGACAGTAATATGCCCAGCACCGCCGCCAGGATCGCTAGGAGCGTGGTGTTGTATAGAGCACGTAGAACGACTTTATCGGAAAAAGCGACAGCGTAATTTTGAAGGGTAAGCAAGTGCCACCCGTACATCCCGGGAACGGCGGAAAGCGAGCTCACAACGAGCATGATGAGAGGGAACGCGCCATCCAACAAAAAATTGAGCAAGCAGAAAAGAAACGCGGGCCAGCGCCAGACATGAAGCTTGAAGGGATGAGGATTATAGCCGCGCCCGGTTATGGTCGCGAACTGCCGCTCGCCGAGGATTCGCCACTGGACGAAGACCATTACACAAGTGAGCGCAATGATCGTCACACCGAATGCTGCGGCTAAACCGTATTGTGGAGGGTCATGAAAAGCGATGGCGCGATGAATCTCATTGGTAAAAACATAGATCCGTGCCGGCGAGCCAAGCAAAAGGGGTGCTTCGAAAGCCTCCAGCCCCCGAATGAACGACAGAATAAAAGCTCCCAGCAGAGCCGGCGCGATCATCGGCAACGTGATGCGAAAAAAAGTCGTGATCAAACCCGCCCCACAAGCCCGGGCGCTCTCTTCTAAGGCCGGGTCCAATCCGCGAAAGGCACCGACCGTCAGAAGATAAATAAATGAGGTTGACCCAATTGTCATGATGAAGATGATGCCGCCATACGAGTAGATATTGAGCGGTCCTTGCTCAAAACCAAGAAAGTTTCTCAAGAACTCATTGATAAGGCCGTTGCTGGGGTTGGCGAGGTAAACCCATCCGAAAATGGAAAAAAGGCCAGGGATGAAGTACGGAATCGGGATGAGAATCTCCAGTGTTCTTCGCAGAGGCATGTCTGTGCGCGTCACCAACCACGCTATCGTCACGCCCCACATCAAGGCCAGACAGGTTTTCACGGATGCTATGTACGCACTATTCCAAAGGACCTCGTAGGTATGGGGCGATCGGTAGGCCTCGTAATAGGCTTGAAGCGAAATGGCGCCGGGCTCACCGGGCGGTGCTCCCCAGAGGCTTCCGACAATAAGCAACAGAAACGGCGGGAGGACCAGGGCGCCAACAACAACCAGCAACGCTAACCAGAAAAGATTCGACACACGCATCTACCGGACCCCGTAGAGCTTTTCGGCCATGCGATAGTTCCGGTTGCGCTCCTCGGCAGTTTCGGTCAAAGGCCGTGGAATCATTTTCACATGATCCAGTGACCAGTCCTTACGCGCGGATGCGACGCCCCTGCGCGTCGGAGCCCGTTCCTGCCCGATGATCTCCTGCATTTCTTTGGAAAGCAGGAAGTCGATCCAGAGTTTTCCCGCGTTCGGATGAGGCGCGCCTTTGATCAATCCAATTCCGTTTAGAGAATAGGAAAGTCCCTCGCAGGCCGGTATCCACTTCGTCGTCGGCGCCTTTGGCTTTAGAATCACGTCCATGTCCATCGGTATACCAATGCCAAACTGGCCGTTAGTTACGGCGGTCTCAACTTCATTGGCGCCGCCTGCCGCGACAATGAAAGGCTTGTTCTCGGCCAACTTGCGATGATACGCCTCGCCCAGCTCAGGTAATTCCAACGTGGTCACAAACCAACTGTACCCGGCGCCGGCGCTGCGCGGGTCATCCATGATAATTTTCCCGCGCCATACCGGGTCGACCAGGTCACGCCAACATTTTGGCTCCTTGCCGGCAGGAATAAGACGCGTGTTGACGAAAATTCCTCGCAGGCTGACCTGGATCGGGGTGATCGCAACCTTGGGCAGGTCCATCGCTTTGGCCACCTCGGGGCGGAGCTCCTTGATCGACGGCGGATGCCACTGTTCCAGTCCTCCTTCTTCCCAGAGCGCCGAAAGCGAGGTCGCTCCGGATGCGGCGACATCTGCGACGATTCTTCTAGCGCGACGCTCGGTATTGACTCGCTCCCGAACTTCGCGGCTTCTCATGGGGACGGTCTCGACCTTGATACCGTACTTTTTAAGGAAGAGATCGATTCCACCTTTTTCCTCCAACGCCGATTCCCAACCTGAGGTCATGTACTGAACGACTTTTCCCTCTTTCTTTGCGGCCTGAATGACGGCGTCCCAAGACTCCTGCGCCAAGGCCCGGCCCCCAAACAGAAGCACTAAAACTAAAATTGCCAAAGTAGCCATAGCCATAAGCTCCTTTCAGTCACTTTTGAAAAGGATTTCACCAAATTAGCTCTAAACAGCGACTACCTAAGGCGTTCGCGCTCTGGGAACGCTATCTAAACTGGCCAGTTGCAGTCTCTTGTCCTATATCGCAACAGGCAAGGAAAGCAAGCGCAAAAAAGAGGCAGCGGCTTTAAACTCTGTCACTGTATTTGGCTGTTGGCTGTCTGCAGCCTTGGCTTTGCTCACACCCAGCGAGGCCGCGGAGTATTATCGGTTCAGAGATCCTCATGGATATCTAGTAATCATGAATAAACCTCCTCCGCCCGGCAGCTTCATGATAAGAAAGTACGAACTGCTCGAGGTTACCGAGCCGCAAATTCCACAGCCGCAAGAGGGTGCTGATCCGCAGCCAAACGAAGGCACTGAGAGCACACCCCAGCAGCCCGAGAGCAAATAGCTGTCACGATTGCTTTGATTCCCTGACCTGTCGAGGCGCTAAGTAAGCACTGGATCCTGAAAACCCGTTAGTGCGGTCCGCGGTCAGCTGCAGCGGTTGGTTCGGCCGGTCTGAGATCTCTAGCTCTGCAGACCAT
>CAYUUJ010000433.1:0-2860 GCA_964447845.1 uncultured Anaerolineaceae bacterium | reverse complement strand
GAGCACTGCCGCGATCAGAAAGCCAAGACCGAGAAAAGTGAAGAAATTGAAGAATCCTTTCATGAGAACTCCTTAGGTTGACTGAGTAAGATCCGGGGGCGAAATAATACCTGGCAATTTTTCGCTTCGCCCGATGAGAAATTTCACTGGTGATATTATTTACTCTGCCATTCGCTTTTCAAATGCCCCCTTCGTGCTACTTCTCCGGACCGCTCAATTCCGCTCGGAAACGCCGGCTACCATCGCGATCGCCCGTCGCCAGGAGTCGCCTTCCGCCCCGAAAACTTCTTCGATATAGCGATGGTCGTTCTTGCGGATCAGTTCCGCCAACTCGGCGCGCAGGGATTCCAGTTTCCCGCGGTGCATGCTAAGCAGATTATCGAACCCGATGTTATCCTGCTGCGCGCCTTCCAGCGCCAGCCGCAGATGGAGAAAGCATAACCCGTCCGAGGCTTGCAGGGCTTCCAACACCTTGGCGTCCCCCAGCTCCTTGACCAATTGAATAATGATCAGGCGTGTGATGTCTGCGCGCTCCTGGCAAACGGGACACGGTTTCCGCGGTGTGATGGCATGGATCACGGTTCCTACCACCCCGCTGATCTTTTCAGAGAGTCTCCGTTGGAGGGCAGCCCAACCCTGGGCCGGCTCCGCCAGGGCGTCCTCCAGCTGTCTCAAAACGGCATTGATCACATCGTGATAGATGATCGCGAAACCCAATGCGTCACCCAGATGCTTATCGACTGCCAGCCAGACGTGTTCGCGGCAGAAACCGCGGCTGGCGCGCAACCGGTCCCGCAGCGGTATCGAGTTTACATTCTCATACAATTGGTTCGAGAGGAATCGTTCCACGGAATTTTGCTCGAGGCGGCAAGCCGGGCAGCCGGGTTGACTACAAGCCAGGATCAATTCATAAGATGTAAAAGATGCCATGCTGTTGAACCTTTGAACAATCGAATCGACTTCGGATCGTGAATTGCTTTCCGCGTCCGACTATTCCTGCCACTCCAACTCAAATTCACCGATCGCGACCGTATCACCCTCCTGCGCTCCGGCGGTGCGCAGGGCTTTGTCCACGCCCAGCTTTTCCATCAACTTCTGGAACCTGCGAACCGACCCGTCATGTTCCCAATAGGTCATCGCGGCGGCGCGTTCGAGCGCCGCGCCGGAAAGACGCCATTCGTGTTCACCCTCGCGCTTGACTTCGAACTGGCGCGTGTCCGCCTGTGGGCGATAGACGGGCAGCGGCGGATCGACCTCCGCCAGTGTGGGAGTTTCGGCCAGCGTTTCGGCAGCCTTCAACAAAAGTTCGCGGGTGTCCGTGCGAGCCAGGGCCGAGATCGCCATTAATTCGACTTTTTGTTTTTTGAATTTCGACTTTAATTCTGCCAGGCGTTCCTGCACTTCAGGTTGGTCAATCTTATTCAGCGCCACGATCTGCGGTTTCTTTTCCAGTTTCGGATCGAAGAGTGCCAGTTCCGAGTTAATCTGGCTGTAATCCGCGAGCGGATCCGGGGAGAGCCCGTCCAATAAATGTACCAGCACGCGCGTGCGCTGGATGTGACGTAGAAATTCGTGGCCAAGACCCGCGCCTTCATGCGCGCCCTCGATCAAGCCGGGAATATCCGCGATCACAACGGTCGTATCGTCATCCACTTTTGCAACGCCCAGGTTCGGCTCGAGGGTAGTAAAGGGATACGCCGCGATCTTCGGGGTGGCGTTGGTCAATACCGAGAGCAGTGTGGATTTGCCGGCGTTCGGGACGCCGATCAGCCCGATATCGGCGATCAGCTTGAGTTCCAGCCGCAGGCGTTTTTCCTGCAGCGGCTCGCCTCGCTCGGCGGTACGCGGCGCCTGATTGCGGGAGGTGGCGAAGTGTTGATTGCCGCGTCCGCCGCGGCCGCCTTTGACGATCGTTAGGCGTTGACCCGGCTGGGTCAGGTCCGCCAGAAGGGGCGGGGGGACCCCGCCCGTACTTAAATCGTATATCGCAGTGCCGGGCGGGACAAAGATGACCAGGTCTTCACCACCTCGACCGGATTTCTGTGCGCTGCCCCCCGGACGCCCCTCCGGCGCGGCGAACTTCTGGTTTGGTCGGAAAGCTGACAATGTGTTCAGCGTGGGCCGAACTTCGAAGACGACGTCGCCGCCCCTGCCACCGTCCCCGCCATCCGGGCCGCCGCGCGGGACGAATTTCTCGCGCCGGAAATGCACCATGCCATCGCCGCCTTTGCCGGATTTAACGTGTATCTCTACTTGGTCGATGAACATGGTAGTCTGATAGTCGTCTGGTCGCTAGTCTGATAGTCATTGGTGGAGACAATTATAGTCGGTCAGCGGGCATCGAACATGCCAACTGACCGACTATAAAACTGGTGACTATTCGACTATCCGGCTAGCCGGCTATTTGACTAATTTCCAGGCCGCTGGCAGGGCCAGCGCGGCGGCGATCAATTTGATGGCGTCACCCACCAGGAATTTAAGCATCCCGTGGGTAATCGCATCGCTGAGGCTGCCGAGAAAAATCGCCAGCCAAGTGACTCCGCAGACATAAATGATCACCGTCCCAACTAAAAACGGGATCAAGGATGTGCGGACACTTCGCTCCAGTCCGCGTTCAGCCAGCAGGCCGATGACATATGCCGCCAGGACGAAACCGATCAGGTAACCGCCGGTGGCACCGGTGAGGTAACTGAAGCCATGCGCGCCGCCTGAGAAGAATGGCAGGCCGACGATTCCTTCGATCAAGTAGAGTCCCAACGCTGCTGCGCCGCGTTTCGAGCCGAGCACCGCGCCGCCGAGCAGGACGGCAAAGGTCTGGCCCGTTATTGGGACGGGCTTGAGCGGGATCTCGATCTGCGCG
>CAYUUJ010000432.1:0-2863 GCA_964447845.1 uncultured Anaerolineaceae bacterium | reverse complement strand
CATTGTCGTCGAAGCGGATGTAAGAACCATCTTCGCGGCGCCATTCCTTCGTGCAGCGCACGATCACGGCCCGCACGATCTCACTCTTCTTGACGGAACCCTGCGGCGCGGCGGATTTGACGGTCGCCACGACGATGTCCCCGATCGAACCATACTTGCGGGTGGATCCACCCAGCACATGAATGACGAGCAATTCACGCGCCCCGGTGTTATCTGCAACCCTTAAACGAGATTCCTGCTGGATCATGGCTTATTCACCCACGCCCTGGTCGGCTGTGCGGGTTTCCCGTTTGATGACCGACTCGACCACCCAGCGCTTGTCCCGGGAGATCGGGGCTGATTCCACGATCTGGACCTGGTCGCCGATTTGGCAACCGATCTCATCATGGGCCTTGACGCGCTTGGTGCTGAACACCACCTTTTTATAAAGCGGGTGCCGGAACTTGCGCGTGATCTCGACCACAACTGTCTTGGTCATCTTGTTGCTGGTGACTACACCAGTGATACGACGACGATTGTTCATGCTTCACCTTTTAACGCAGCCGCGCGGCCGGTCTCGTGCAGAATGGTTTCCATGCGAGCGATGTCGCGCCGCAGTGATCGCAGGCGGGTAAAATCGGTCAACTGTCCAGTCACCTGCTGGAAGCGCAATTTCATCAACTCGTCGCGCGCGTCCGTCAGTTTATTGTGGACCTCTTCAACAGCTAATTTACGGATCTCTTCGGCCTTCATGATTACTCGCCTCCTTCATGGCGAGTCACTACCTTGGTTTTAATTCCGAACTTGTAGCGGGCGCTTTCCAAAGCCGCCATGGCGATATCTCCCGGCAGGCCGCCGACCTCGAACATAATCCGGCCGGGCCGCACAACTGCCACATAATATTCCACGTTGCCTTTGCCGGAACCCATACGCGTTTCCGGCGGCTTGTGCGTGTACGGCTTGGCCGGGAAAATTCGGATCCAGACCTTGCCACGGCGTTTCATGCCGCGCACGATCGTGCGGCGGGCAGCTTCGATCTGCCGGGCTGTGATCCACCCGGGTTCCAGCGCCTGCAGCCCGAATTCTCCGAAAGCGACCTGCGCGCCGCGCAAAGCCTTGCCTTTCATACGACCGCGCATTTGCTTGCGCCATTTCACACGTTTTGGCATCAACATAATTTCTCTCCAGAAAGAAGAGATCAGTGAGTTGAGAGCAGGGGTTAGTCTGGCTTTACACCCAGGACTAATCTCTACTCTCTAGTCTCTGATTCTCTATTCGCTAACGTATACGCCTTCCGTGGTTTCGGCTTTCTCATCCACTTCGGGCGTGGCTTCACCTTTATAAACCCATACCTTAATGCCGATCTGGCCATAACTCGTGGCAGCCTCGGATTTTGCAAAGTCGATATTGGCACGCAGGGTCTGCAGCGGGACGCGGCCATCGCGCAGCCAGACGTCACGTGACATTTCCGCGCCGCCCAGGCGCCCACCCACCATGATCTTGATGCCCAACGCGCCCTGGCGCATGGCTTGCTGGATGGCACGCTTCATCGCGCGGCGGTAGGCAATACGGCGTTCGAGCTGGTCGGCAATATTGCGGGCTACCAGCATGGCGTCCGTATCCGGGGACTCGATCTCCTTGATATCCAGCTCGATCTTCTTGCCGATCAACGCTTCGAGCGCGACCCGGATCTTCTTTACGCCTTCGCCTTTGCGGCCGATCAAAATGCCGGGCTTGGCGGTGTGGATCGCAATCCGGATCTTGCCCGGGGTGCGTTCGACGTCAATCCGCGAGATACCGGCCTTGCCATTCAGAACAGCTTCGGGCATATCAACCCGCAGTTCACGCACTTTAGTGTTTGCAGCCGCGCCACCCTTGGACATACCGCCAAATAGAAGCGTGCGGATGGCCAGGTCCTGATGAAGCTGCTGGCGATATTGACTGCCTTCGGCAAACCAACGTCCTTGCCACGGTTGATTTATGCCCAGGCGCATTCCTATCGGATGAACTTTACGACCCATGATTTCTCCTTTAAGCTCCGCGCTCGCGCAATACGACGGTGACGTGCGAGTTGCGGCGCAGGATCGGCTTGAATCGTCCACGTGCTCCAAATCGACGCCATTTGCGCGTCGGGGCTTCATCGGCAAAGATGGCGGCTACATACAAGTCGTCGCGGCTGACGCCAAAATTCTCTTCTGCGTTCGCCACGGCGGAAGCCACCAGTTTACGCACCGGCAAAGCCGCGCCTTTGTTTGCAAAGCGCAGGATCTCCAACGCATCGTTGGCGTCCTTGCCGCGTACCAGGCCGATCACCAGGCGGACTTTTTGAGCAGAAAGCGAAAGGTAGCGCAGTTGGGCGCGAATATCGGTCATTTCTTACCTTCCGCTGCAGGCGCGGCTGCCGGAGTTGTTGTCGTAGCAGCGGCTGCCTTCTCGCCGATCATGTGGCCGCGGAATGTACGCGTCGGGGCAAACTCACCCAGGCGATGACCGACCATGTTCTCGGTGATGTAGATCGGCACGTGGCGGCGTCCGTCGTGCACGGCGATCGTGTGTCCCACCATCTGCGGGAATATCACGCTGGCGCGGCTCCAGGTGCGGATGACCTTCTTCTCGCCTTTTTGGTTCATCGCCTCCACGCGTTGAAGCAATTTCGGATGGATGAACGGGCCTTTTTTAAGTGATCGAGACATATGTACCTCTTACTCCACGCGACTACCGGCTTTTGGTGCGACGCCGGACAATATACTGATCGGTCTTCTTGTTACGACGGGTCTTCTTACCCAGGGTCGGTTTACCCCAGGGACTTTTCGGACCAGCCAGACCAATGGGCTGGCGGCCTTCACCACCACCGTGCGGATGGTCGCGCGGGCTCATGGCTGAG
>CAYUUJ010000431.1:0-2863 GCA_964447845.1 uncultured Anaerolineaceae bacterium | reverse complement strand
TTGGGGGTTGGTGGTTGGGGGTTGGGGGTTGGGGGGTGGGGGTTGGCGGTCCGTCGCTGGTCGTTAGGAAAAGCGCCAGGGCAGGCGCGAGGAGCGCGAGCAGTGTAAGCAAGCCGCCGATGGATCTTAAGCGCAGGAGTGTGGCTTCGCTGAAAAATAAAGCGACGCTCAAGCCGCCTTGCGATTGTAGATATTGAGTTACGAAATCAGGCTCTCGCATTCGGAAGAGCCAGGCCAATATCCAGGAAACGATCCATAACACGAGCGGCAGCGCAAGTGCAAACGTCAGAGCAGACCGCCAGCTCCGCCGGCCGGGTGGCGTCTGCTTTACTTGATAGGCCAGATAGATGAAGAGCGGCAGAAGCAAGGAGCTATACATCATCCATATATGCGCCCCGCGCGTCGGGTTGATCAGGTTGGGCGCCAGGCCGCCTGCCTGCGAGGAAAAACTGAAATAAAAGGGCAGGTACATCAGGATGGCCGTCAAGCCGACCGGGAGGCCAAGCAGGAAGGCGTCTTCGAGACGGGACCAGGCCCAGCCCTCGGCGCGCACGCGCGTGAAGATGTAGGCGCATACGATCAACGCAGCCGCGATCAGGACATCCCAGGTGTTTAGAAAAGCCAGCCCACCCAGCACGAGCGCAATAAAGAAAAAGCCTTCGAAGTTGATATGTAAACGCGCGACGAACAGATTGATCTGGCCGCGCCAGCCGCCCAGGAAAATATTAAGAGCCACCGCGATCGCCAGCAGCGTGAACGGAATGGCGAGCACATGCGGGTGCAGATCGCCGAGCAAGAATGAGAAGAAGGGAAATTCGTCGATGACTTCCTGAAAATTGCCGATCAAGTCGGTATCCTGGACCACGCGCGAGGCGCGCCACCACCACCAGTGACGCTCCGGCACCCAGGCTAAAGGCTGGGGAGGCGCCTGGTTCAGGTCTTTTACATCCAGCCAGGTCCAGAACCGGCTGACATACTCGCCGTTCGCAATTTGCGTCCAGAACCAGCCGCGACGATGGAAAATCTCGAGAAAGCCTTCGATGTTGGAAACAAGCAGAAGGAAGAGCGGGCCGAGGAAAGCCAATATCCGGTTGGTAGTTGATGGTTGACGCTTGGTAGTTGAAGCGAGGCTGGCCGGGAGCAGGTTGTACAAGATGCCATATGCCCCGATGGTGCCGAGCGCAAAGACCAATGCGATCATCAGATTAAAAGCCATCGTCCCCGGCACGGACGTCATGCGCGCCAGCATGGCTGTGATCACATAACCAAAGTAATAATATGAAATGGCGAAGCCGGACAGCCACGAATCGTGCGGCGGAAACGTCGGTGAGCGCAGGATGGAATTAATGAACATCAATTCCATCGGTTTTTCCGTGCCAAGAATTTCGGGGTTGGCGGCACGCACGCAGGCTATGAAGGCAAATGCCACAAGGAATAAGACCTCAACGGCAATGACAAGGCTTAGATTGGATCGGAACCAGGCTATGATTTCAGATTTCGCTGGAAGAACACCAGCATCTGCGAGATTTACGATTTCAGATTGGCTATTGAGGAGTGCCCACACGCTCAAGCCGGTCAGGATGGCCAGCCCCAGCAGGATACCGCCGAGATCATTGCCTGCCAAACCGAGTGAGCCCGAGAGCCAAAACAAATAGCCCCAGATCAATAAGCCGGCTGTGCGCGCCAGGGTATAGCCGCGATCGGCCAACGCCGCGAACAGGCGATAGACCAGCGGAAAGGTCAGCCAGCCGAGCAGGGTGAGTAGGACGTACCAGGAAAAGAAAGCAATCATCGATGATTAGTTGACGGTGGTTGGTTGACGGTGGTCGGTGGGCGGTTGTTGGTTGTTGGTTGTTGGTTGTCGGTTGGCGGTGGTTGGTTGTTGGTTTTCAAGGGTAGGAGAGTAGAAGGCGGAATGCAGAAGGCAAAAGGCGGAATGCGGGATCAGGCCAAGGGCGGGAGGGAAAACGTCCCGGAGGGATCAGGCCCAAAGTCCAGGACTCGAACGACGGCCTCCAGATTGAGCGGACCATAAATGTGCGGGAACAAGTCAGCCGGGGGGATGCCCTCCGCAGGCGAGCCGGCCGGCGCTTCCCAACGCACCTCAGGCTTCACAAGGTTTTCATCGATCACCAATAAGACCAGATCGTTTTGTCGGCGATAGAAGGCGTTCGCCACAGCCAGCACCTGTTTTGAAGTGGAAGCATGGATGAAACCCCCGCTCTCCAGACTCGCAGCACGATAGTCCCCGCGCGCCTGTGCAGCCTGCCATTCCGCATTCGAAGTAATGTGCAGGATCAAGGCAGGACCTCGTAGATCACCGTATCCCCATCCCGATAGACCGAGCGCCAGTATTGACCATCATACTGATCGAACTTGGCGATCCCCTCCGGATGGTGAATGCGTTCCAGCTGCCCTACGATGATGTACTTGACCTCATATCTGGCAAGGAATTCGCGCGCCACGTTCACTTCCGTAGTTGTGTAGAAGATCCCGATCTGATCGACCCGGTCCGTGATGAGGTTGGGTGGGATCAGTGCCCGCTGCTGGCGTTGGTGGAAATTCCAGCCCACCACCCCGGGCAGGCCGGTATAGATGGTGTAACGCGTCCCCCAGCGATATTCAGTGACGTTGATTTCCACAATGACCGGTGAACCCTGCACATTATCCTGCAACCAGCGAATGGCGCGGTAATCCTCGCTCAGATCCATATCCGCGCCGTCCCAATGCACGGCATGGTTCATATAGGTCATGCTATCCAGCGTATGCGGCGCCATGGGCGCCAGGCGATCACGGACTTTATCGGTCATGGCAGTCAGCGTATACAAGAACGCGCCTGCCAGCAGGACAGCCAGCCCGACCT
>CAYUUJ010000430.1:0-2864 GCA_964447845.1 uncultured Anaerolineaceae bacterium | reverse complement strand
CCGCCACGCTTGCGAGGATCGCCTGTGAAAAAGCTTTTTCGAATGCAGACTGCGAGTTACGCCACAAAGGCGCAAAGCTGGCGGCGTCTGTTTCGACGACCTGAGGCAGGTCAGCGGTCTCCATGCCACGGATGGTGATCCCGGGCGGTATTTGTAAGGTTGGAACGGGAGATTTTTTCCACTCGAGCAGGACGATCCTTTGATGCAAATGGAACCCGCTGGAGCGCAGAATCGTTTCGAACCAGTTGTGAAGCACGATCGCCGCTACAGTCGCGCCCCCCACTGCCGAGATCTCGGCGCGCGCCGCCTCCCATAACGGCGACCAGGCTTCCGGTCCGGTAAGCTGCGAGGTGAGCGTAAACAGCCGTATCCAGGCGATCCCAGATGGGTCTTGTGGACAGGCTAACACAGCCAGGATATGTCCTTTTTCTTCCAGCACCCAATAATGAGAGGAGCCCAGCCAATCGAGCGGAGCACGCCAATCCAGATGCCGGTGAACGTGTTCCTCAAAATAAAGCAGATTGGCGATCTGCTGTTGATCCCCAGAGACCGCCGGCCGGATGCTACGACTGCGCTCCGCACTCGCCGGCTGGTTCACTGCTACCATGGTTTCAAGCGCAGCAAGGCCTTGAGAATGCGTTCAAAAAAAGATGGTTTCGCTTTGGCTTCGATCGAGCCGAGCATCCCGAGAGCGGATGCACGCACTTCGCCGCGTTTGAGACGAATGGCCGCGGCGGACTTCTTGACCATGGCCAGCATCTCGCCTTCTTTCGCTTGCGTGAGGATTTCAGCGGATGATTCGTAGGCAGCCAGGGCTTCATCCGTGCGATTCAGGGCTTCGAGCGCGGCAGCCTGATTACCCAACGCCATACCATGACGTTTAAGGTCGTTTGCGCCCGCAAAGACCTGGTCGGTACCGAGCACGGCTTTCAAAGATTCATCGGGTTTGCCGGCTTGTAAAAGCGCGACGCTGAGATTATTTTGCATTTCAGCGGCCAAGCGGCCGTCGCGTCCAAGCGTATATGCCGCGCTGGCGCGACGAAAAAGATCAGCGGCCGCGTCAAACTGGCCGTTTCGAAAGGCTGTCTTGCCCTCTTCAGCGAGTGCAGCGGGGTCGTCGTTTGTCATATGGTGTATAGACTCGGTGATTTGGAATTAACCACAGATGAACACGGATAAACGTTTTAGTCTGATAAACAACCGTATTTGTTTTGAGGGCAAGCATGCCGCGGGAACGAAGCTCTTTATCGGACTCCGGGTTCATCTGAGTTTATCTGTGGTTTATTTTAGCTTCTGCAAACTCAAGTTAGAGCGTGATGTCGAGCAGGCCTTCCGCCACGGAGCGGAGCCGCTCCCGGGACATATCGCTAAGCTTCATGGCCAGTTCGAGATACGGACGGTTGACCGGCTGGCAGACGAAGACCTGCATGTCCTCGGGCAGTTCAAGAAATTTATCCATGGCTTTTTGACTGGTCATCCAATGCCCCACCGGGCCGCTGCGGTCGAAAAAGTTCTCGATCTTGCCGCCCAAAACCAGTATGATGGCCTCCAGGTGAGGCAGAGGGATCGCTTTCTGTCCCAGTTCATAGGATTTCAATCGCGCGCTGGAAATCCCAGTCGCTTCGACCACATCCTTGACGGATAAGTTGGCGTTGTTTCGTTCCTGACGGAGCAGCGCACCGATCAGCCTCTGGCGCAGCCCAAGAAGTTGAGGCAGATCGAGCGCCTCATTGGGGACGGCATCTTCAGACATGCTCTCCCTGCCCCAGAAATGCGAGAGCGGCAGTTTGAGATAATAGACCAGCACTTCGAGCTCGGGCAGGGATGGAGCGCGGCGACCCTCCTCGTATGCACGCAAGACGCCGCGTGGCACGCCAATCGCTGGCGCGCATTCCTGCAGGCTGCGACGCGCGGCCAAACGCGCATCGCGCATCAGAACGCCGAGTTTTTTGGTGCGAATGGTGATCTGTGTGGCGATATCCATCTTGGAATCAGGTCTTGTCCCCGATTATACCGCTTCACGCCCGCGCTAACGTCGCTGGCGGTTCGCCTGTTGCAGTTCGGCCGCGGTCACCCCATAGATCTCAGGCCCGAGCTTGATACCGGCGGCTTCGATGCGGGCTGAGAAGTGCGGGCGGATGCCGGTGGCTTTGAGATCGCCCTCGACTGTACCGTCCGTGCGAATGCCGGTCTGCTGATATTTGAAAATATCCGTCAGCACGATCGTCTCGCCTTCCATGCCGGCCACCTCGGTGATGGCCGTGACTTTACGTGTGCCGTCGCGCAAGCGCGTCAGCTGGACGATCAGGTCCACGGCCGAGGAAATTTGCTGACGCACGACCTTGAGCGGCAGGTCCAGGCCGGCCATCATGATCATGGTTTCAAGGCGCGCGATCGCGTCGCGCGGCGAATTGGAATGCAGGGTGGTCAACGAGCCATCATGACCGGTATTCATGGCCTGCAGCATATCCAGGGCCTCGCCGCCGCGCACCTCGCCCACCACAATGCGGTCCGGTCGCATGCGCAGCGAGTTGCGGACCAGGTCGCGCACCGTCCGCTCACCCAGGCCGTCGGAATTCGGCGGCCGCGTCTCCATCCGCATAATGTGATCCTGCTGTAACTGCAGTTCGGCCGCGTCCTCGATGGTGATGATCCGTTCACGCTCGGGAATAAAGCTCGAGAGCGCGTTCAAGAGCACGGTTTTGCCGGTGCCCGTTCCACCGGATACGATCGTGTTGAGGCGCGCCAGAACGCAGGCGCGCAGGAATTCGCTCATGCTCTGGGTAAGTGAGCCGAATTCGATCAATTGTTCCATGGAGAGCTTGTCCTTGCGAAATTTTCGGATCGTGAGCGAAGGACCATCG
>CAYUUJ010000429.1:0-2870 GCA_964447845.1 uncultured Anaerolineaceae bacterium | reverse complement strand
AATCGACTGTATTCCACCAGCCCGGCCAGGTGGCTGCCCAAAACGAACATCAGGTGATCGTCATAGAGATTAAAAGCCTGGGGTCGGGTGCTTTCCAGGACCAACAAACCGATGGGTTTGCCGCGATACCGGAGCGGCGCAGCCAGGGCTGAACGCGATTCGGGATACAAGATCGGTATGCTATGACCGGCCATATCATCCACATGCAACACACGTTCCTTCTGCAGATAAGGCATGACTGGATGACCGCCAAGCGATAGGTTGCGCGAACCGAGTTTTCTGTCGTGATACGTGTATTCGCGGATCATCAAGCCGTCATTGGAAAGCAGGTATAAGCCCAGCAATTCAGTGTCGAACCCGCGCGATAGAAAGCCGAACACGCGCCGGACGATCTGATCCAGGTTTTGAGCGGAAGATACGGTCAACGCAAACTCATTGAACATGGCCAGGCGCCGCATGTGGGCGGACATTTCCGAAAACGTGACCACCACTTCCACCGAAGGCGCGATGTATGTAGCCAGTTCTCGCAACGACCGCCACTCCTGGGGTGTGAGTTTATCTTTTCTCCACAAGGCGATCACGCCGATCACCCGCTTCCCGAGCATAAGCGGGACGCAGATCCAGATCCGCGCCCCCCGCTTCGTTCCAGATTTGGGGACGAGCGTCCAATCAGGCGTTCCTGCCTCAGCCACCACCTCGGCCAGGGTCCGGTTGACCCGGCGCAGGAGTGGGTTTGAATCGAGCGGGATCGAAGTTCCCTTGGCACGCGGCGCATTTCGCTCGGCTTCGATATCGAGGGCTTCACCACGACGGATCGCCAGCCAGGCGCTCTCACTGGGCACAACCCGCACGACTGCAGATAAGATCCGGTCTAGAGAACGCGGCAGATCATAAGGAATGCCGGCTTGCAATTCAGGCAGCAGGGATATATGAGCGGCGGTTTCCGATGAGCCATTTGAGGTCAGAGAAGCCAGCATTCTCCAAACCCGCTGATCGCGCGAGGTTTGCTGGGCAGCCCCAACCAGGATCACTCGCGAAGAGGCCGAAACAGGAAACGCAAATAATCGGTTGCCCCCAAGATTTTGGTCCGGCAGGGATACAGACCGACTGTTCCCCCCACTTAAAGCGCCGCACAACCATGCGTCCACGGTTGTCTGGGAAAGCATCTTTGCGAGCGCCTTTTGGTTTGGGCGCGTCAACTGCTGGGCTGCCACAACCAGCCATTGACCGCCTTCACGATCGGCTATCACCGCCCAAGCAGCCTTGGTCAAATAAAGGGCATCTTTCAACTGGGCATTGATCTTGGGATCAGTCATCTTGGGAACCGCATAAATTATACAGCAGGGCCGGATGGTAAAATAGCCTACATATGACCGATTTGACGGTAATTGGCGGCGGATTGGCAGGCAGCGAGGCAGCCTGGCAGGCCGCTCAACGTGGATTGAAAGTGAATTTATACGAAATGAGGCCGGGATCTACAACGGGTGCTCACCGGGGCGGGGATCTCGCGGAACTCGTCTGTTCGAATTCCCTCGGATCGAACCTGCCCGATCGTGCCTCCGGATTGCTCAAAAACGAATTACGCCGCCTCGGCTCAAAGCTTTTAGAGGTGACCGAAACGACCGCGCTGCCTGCGGGTAACGCTTTAGCTGTAGATAGGGAGGGATTTGCAGCACAGGTAACGCTGCAGATCGGGAATCATCCTAATATCACGCTCATACGCGAAGAAGTGAGCAGCATTCCTGCAACCCCGACCATTATTGCCAGCGGTCCCTTAACTTCCGAAAACCTTTCCAGGTCGATTGCTCAGCTGAGCGGCGAGGAGCATCTCTTCTTTTTCGATGCCATCTCGCCGATCGTGGTGGCTGATTCGATCGATATGGATGTGGCTTTCCGCGCCTCCCGATACGGCAGCGACGAAGAGCAGAATGGTGATTACATCAATTGTCCTTTCACCCAGGCAGAGTACCAGGTTTTTGTGGAAGCTTTGTAGAACACCGAGCGGATCGAACTGCGTTCATTTGAAGAAGCCATTCGCTCGGGCGTGAAGGCCGGCCATTTCTTTGAAGGCTGTCTGCCCGTTGAGATCATCGCCGATCGCGGCCGCGACTCGCTAGCATTCGGTCCGATGCGTCCGGTCGGTTTGATCGATCCTCGAACCGGCAAACGGCCCTGGGCAGTCGTCCAACTCAGGCAGGATAACCTGGCTGCCAGCCTGTATAACCTGGTCGGTTTTCAAACAAACTTAAAATTTCCCGAACAAAAACGGGTCTTTGGACTGATCCCCGGGCTTGAACGGGCCGAATTCCTACGCTTCGGGCAGATGCATCGCAATACCTTCATTGCATCGCCCAGGCTTTTGCGTCCAACCTTGCAACATATCACACGCGGTGATTTATTCTTTGCTGGTCAGATCACCGGCGTCGAAGGCTATATGGGAAATATCGCAACAGGACTTTTAGCCGGCATGAACGCAGCCAGGCTCCTTGCAGGAGACGAACCGCTTAGTCTCCCAACGACAACCATGCTTGGTGCGCTTTGTCATTATGTCACGCACGCGAGTCTGAAAGATTTTCAACCCATGAAAGCTAATTTCGGTATCCTGCCGCCGCTCAGATCGGCTACCAGACTCGGCAAGCGCGAACGCGGCCAGGCGTATGCGGAGCGTGCTTTGTCAGATCTGGAATTCGCTTTAAACCGATTGGAAGAGACAACAGGATCTCCCGTGATCAGCGTACATGACTAGACGCGCAGCCGTTTTATATCTGAGTTTTATCGGTTTCCTGCTGGCCGGCATCCTGACTTTCTATATCGCCTCGTTTCGGGACCGTGAAGCCGGTCCTGTTAAATTTGATGGGCAGCACGCCCTG
>CAYUUJ010000428.1:0-2888 GCA_964447845.1 uncultured Anaerolineaceae bacterium | reverse complement strand
CGACCACGAAGTCCGGGAGGCGATCTCCGGCAACCTGTGCCGCTGCACCGGCTATCAGCACATCGTCGATGCCGCCCTACTGGCCGCAGATAAACTTGCCTCCTCCAAATAGGCCAATGAAATCTTCATCCATCTCAGTGGATATTTTCAACCAGATCGACGAGCTTGAGCAGCGGTTCGAATCTCAAGAGCCGCAGGTGCAAGCGTTTCTGCCCGAGCCAGGCCGCTTTGTGCGGCTGCGCGATGCAGCCGCGTCTTTGCTGGAGAGATATCCACGCGCAGACGAAAGTTTGCCGCTCCTTGGATTGTTTGCCGGCGTGAAAGATATGTTCCATGTGGAGGGCTTTACCACACGCGCAGGCAGTCGTCTGCCAACTGAGGTTTTGCAGGGATCGGAAGCGGAGTCCGTTTCCAGGCTGAAAAAAGCCGGCGCTTTGATCGTGGGCAAGACTGTCACAACCGAGTTCGCGTATTTTTCGCCCGGCCCAACCCGCAACCCTCACAACCTCGAACACACGCCGGGCGGTTCCAGCAGCGGGTCAGCCGCCGCGCTATCGGCAGGATTATGTAATGTGTCGTTAGGCACACAGACTATTGGATCGATCATTCGCCCTGCTTCTTTCTGTGGGGTCTTCGGTTTGAAACCGTCTTATGACCGCATCTCCAGAGACGGCGTTATCCCGCTCTCACCTTCGCTTGACCATATCGGATTTTTTACACCAGACGTCGCGACCGCGCAGCATGTAGCCTCAACGTTGTACATGGATTGGGATGAAACCTTTCACGTGGACGTGAAACCTGTGCTGGGGATCCCGGAAGGTCCGTATCTGGACTCCGCGCCTGACTCCGCCCGGGCCTGGTTCGGGACGATCTGCCGATCGCTGGCTGACGCAGGATACGACCTACATAGCGTGCCGGCAATGCCGGATTACCCGGAGATCCGTTCCCGCCATGACCGCATCATGTCGGTCGAGGCGGCGCGCGTCCACGCAGACTGGTTTAAGAAATACGAAGAACTTTATGCGCCAAAAACCGCAGAACTGATCCGCCGCGGTCAATCTATTTCGGATGCTCAACTGGCGCAAGCTCTTGAAGAGCGGAATAACTGGCGTGCGGAGATCAATGCGCTCATGATCTCAAGCGGGATCGATCTCTGGATTTCCCCAGCCACGTTGGGAGAAGCGCCGAAGGGTTTGGAAGCCACCGGCGATCCCGTCATGAATCTGCCCTGGACTCAATCGGGATTGCCCACGCTCAACCTGCCGGCTGGAAAGGGTTGGGGCGGGCTGCCGCTCGGGTTGCAGGTCACAGGCCGAGGATCCCGCGACGAGGCGTTGTTGATCTGGGCGGAAGGTCTCGAAAAAGTTGTGAGCCGGTTATGACGATCACGAAATGGGAGGTCCGCGCCGGCGCGTATTATGACTCGGTCGTATTGATGCAATTGCAACGCGGGCTCAGCGGGCTGCCCGGTGTGCTGGATGCCGGCGTCGTGATGGCCACCCCGGCCAACCGGGAACTGCTGGGGGCGAATGATCTCCTACCCGGTGCGATCACGGCCAATCCGGATGATCTGTTGATCGTGATTAAAGCGCAGGCCGAGGATGCCGCGCTGGATGCGCTCGCTCAGGTGGATCAATTGCTTGTGCGCCGCCGTTCAACCTCGGAGCAGGATTTTCGCCCTCGCAGCCTGAGCGGGGCGGTTAAGCAATTACCCGAAGCAGGCTGGGTGCTGATTTCAGTTCCGGGACGCTACGCCGCGGATGTAGCGCGCCAGGCGCTCGAACTGAACCGGCATGTTTTTCTTTACAGCGATAACGTCTCACTTGAAGATGAAGTTGAGTTGAAGCAAAATGCGCGCTCGAAGGGGTTGCTTGTCATGGGGCCCGATTGTGGGACCGCTTTGATCAACGGCATCGGGTTGGGATTTGCCAACCGCGTCCGGCGCGGACCGATCGGGCTGGTCGGCGCGTCTGGAACCGGGCTGCAGGCGATCACCGTGCATATTCACGAGCTCGGCTCAGGTATCTCGCACGCCATTGGCACGGGCGGCCGCGACCTCAAATCGGATGTGGGAGCCATCACTGCGCATCAGGCGTTGGATGTGCTGAGACGAGATCCCGAGACACAGGTGATCGTGATCGTATCGAAACCCCCCGCCGCGTCTGTCGTGACAGATCTTTTGGCTGCTGCGCAGGCGATAGGTAAACCGGTGGTGGTGGATTTCATCGGATATCCACCGCCGGCTCGGAGGATCGGTAACATCCATTTCGCGACGAGCCTGAGCGAAGCGGCAGAGCTGGCAGTAGAACAGGTTTCGCTTGCCAGGGATCAAGTAAATCCTTCCCCGCCCGTCACTGGATATCTGCGTGGGCTATTCTCCGGCGGCACGCTTGCTTATGAAGTTTTGCTCGGCTTGCAGGCTACTCTCTCTCCTATTTATTCCAATGCGCCAATTACGGATAACCAATACCTTAAAGATGCTTTGCACTGCGAAGCCCACAGCATTGTAGACCTGGGAGGCGACGAGTTCACGGTCGGCCGCCTGCATCCGATGCTGGATAACGATCTGCGCATGCGGCGCTTGAGGCAGGAGGCGGATGATCCGGAAGTGGGGATGATCCTGTTAGACGTGGTATTGGGCGAGGGCGCGCATCCCGACCCGGCAGGGGAGTTGGCGCCCGTCATCCAAGAGATCAGAGATCAGAGAGCAGGGGATAAGGGGCTGGAGGTAGTGGTGATTGTGATAGGCACGGACGAAGATCCACAGGGCGTCACTGCGCAAATGGAGAGATTTATCCAGGCCGGCGCGCGTGTTCTCCGCAGCGTCACTGAAGCGGTGCAATATATCAGTGGACGCATGAGTCATTCCGCCTCGAACGCTCAGCCAC
>CAYUUJ010000427.1:0-2920 GCA_964447845.1 uncultured Anaerolineaceae bacterium | reverse complement strand
AGAAGTCGTCATTCACGCCGATGTTATCAATATTCAACAATCCGGACCAGATGGCGACCAGCTGCTCTTCGATCTCGTCAGCCGGGAGGTCGCTGGTGGAGGGCGCTGCCCGCTCCGGGAGATCGGGCAGGGCTTGCCGGTCTACTTTGCCGTTAGGGTTGAGTGGGAATCGATCCAGAAAAACAAAAAACGAGGGGATCGAGTAATCGGGGAGTTTCGTGGCCAGGGATGTTCGCAGGTTTGAGGCGGACGCGGATCTGCCGGGTTGACGGACGACATAAGCGATCAACTGTATTTGATCGGGTTGGTATTTGGCGGGGCGGGCGACGACGACCGCATCCTTGACGGCTGGGTTTTGACGGAGGAATGTTTCAACTTCGGAGAGCTCGACTCGCTGTCCGCGGATCTTTACTTGAAAATCCATTCGTCCAAGGTGCTCCAGCAGGCCGTCCGATCGCCAGCGGCCCAGGTCGCCGGTGTGGAAGATCTTAACATCCGGCTCTCCAGGGACCGCGCGGAATTTCTGTGCAGTTAGATCTGGTTGCCTCCAGTAGCCCATTGAGAGGTATCGGCTCTTGACCACGATCTCGCCTGCTTCCCCGCGTTCAACCGGTTGTCCCTCCTCATTCAGCAGGGTGATCTCATATCCGGAGATGGGATCACCTACGGGAAGATCCTCATCCGGGATCGGTGTTTGATGCCCGATGGTGTGATCTGCTAATACGCCCGCTTCGGTCTGAGCATAAGTATTAACCAATATGCAATCTTCGCCCGTGTGCGCCATGAACAGTGCGACATCATTCCTCTTAACAGCCTCACCGGTCAGCGTAATAACCCGAAGATCCGATAGGATCTCGCCCTCGGGTGCCTGTTCGAAGATCGTCCTTAAAACCGAGGGCGTCAGGCGCAGGATGCTGATGCGCTCTGTGCGGATCCAATCCAGGAGCTTTTCCGAGCTGTGATTTTTGAGATCCAAAAGGCAGACCGTTCCGCCGCTCAAGAGTCCATCCAAAATCACGGGGAGTGACGCGCCAAAACTGTTGGAGGTGAACAGTGGTAACCGGTCGTTGGAGGAAAGCCGCCAGTGGTCGATATGACGCGAAATCCAGAATATCATCCGGCCGTGATTGTGGGCAATACCTTTCGGTTCGCCGGTTGACCCGGATGTGTAAATAATGGAAAAAGGAGCTTCGTGGGAGACATAGATCCCGGGATTGGCAGCACTGGCTGTCAGGTCCATGTCTTCAAGGTATAACACTGCAGGTCCGGCAGTCACTATTTCTTCGATCAGACTCTGATACTGTCTGGTACTGATCAAGCAGGTCGTCCCGGCGCTGGAGATCACCGCTTTGAGCCGATCCACCGGGCTGGACGGGTGCAGTGCAAGAAAAGGACGGCCCGCTTTGAGGACCGCCAGCATGGTGACGATCGAGGGGACATTTGTGTCGAGCAAGATTCCAACCGGAGCATACTCATCCCCTTTGCCCTGTTCAAGCACGATCTGAGCCAACCGGTTGGCCATTGCATTCAAGGTGCGATAGGACAATGTCTGGTCTTGATCCTTGACTGCGGTGTTCTCGGGATACAAATTGACGATTTGCTCGAAGCGCAAGATGATGGACTTCTCAAGCGACTCCAGAGATCCGGAAGTTAAGTTATCTACGCGCTTTATATGTTTATTGGTTGTCTTGATGTTCATTGGTTTCTTTCCCCCCCGGGAGGCTGTAGCCTTTGGCAGACGCAGATGATTCTTCATTTTTTGCCAGGTCAGCATTTCGGGATGCAGCTTGATGGCCGCGTTGGTGAAATCACCATATTGCCGGATGAGCGCCTGGATCTGTTCCTCACGGCTGCCCGTTCCCGGGTTGAGCGGCGGCTGGAGACTCGTCAGCAAGCGGCCATGCTCCACGTACCGGCCATAGACGGGGATTATGCTGGCGCCGGTGTTCAATGCCAGTTGCGCAAAGCCGGCTTTGATGGTATCGACGCGGTCTCCGACCGGAATGGTATACATCCGGCTCGTGTCCTTTGCCAGATCGGGGGCGATCATGATCACTCTACCCTGTTGCAGCAATCTCTGTCCGTAATAGGCGAGTTCCGCATACACAGAGGCTTCCACAGTAGGCGCAGTCTTAAGGATACGCATTGCGCTGGTCCCCAGGCTGCTCTGGTGGCGTGCGAGATTGTGGGCGATGGCCTGAAAGGGTGGGCCGCCCAGCCTACGCGCCAGGAATCGGTGGGCAACGTTGTTGGCGCCCGAGCCGTGAAAGGAGAGCAGGATCACACCGCGCCCCTGGCGATACGCGTCTTCTCGGTATTTGAAACCCTCCACCGGGAAGAACTCATCCAATTGACCGTCAGGCAGGGAGTCGATAAATTGCTTGCGGTCTCGGAAATAAACCGAGCGCGGATTTGCGCGCTGATTTTTTGGCATGGAGAAAGGACGCCGGGCCTCCAACAGCTTGAACATGTAGTTATCGATGAAGTTCTGTCTGAACAAATGCATGCTGTTTTTGGAAGAGACCCCCACGCTTTCCAATAACCTGCGGAACAGTTGATACTTTGCGGCGTAAACGGTTTTCAGCAGAATCGGCTGATCGGCCATCCGATAGACAAGCTCCATCACTTTGCGGAGGGACATGCCCTGGACGAACCGGAACAGGATCCATTCGAAGATGAAGACCTCGTCAAACGCGCGGCGCCGCTCCCTGAAGATGTTCAGGAGTGCTACCAGCTGTGACCGCCAGCCCGCCCTGCGATGACCGCGTAACACGAATGTGTCGGATGGGTCAGCTTCTGCCGTTTTTTGATCGCCCAGGCAATGAGCGAGGTTGCGGATGGTGGGATCCTTGAAGAAGGCCTGGGGGACTTTATAGGACAACGCCTTTTCAACCTCCAGGGTCATCGAGAGCACCAGCAG
>CAYUUJ010000426.1:0-2923 GCA_964447845.1 uncultured Anaerolineaceae bacterium | reverse complement strand
AGGCTTGACCACATAGATCGCAGCGGATTGGCGACCGCGCCGATCGCCGCCTGCACGGTCACCAGCCAGAAGCGCAGCGTGCAAGCGGTTGGGCAGGTCGCCCTTGGCTTTGATGAATCCCTTCTCCAACGCAGTCACGACCCGTTTCCCGGCCAGGATATTGCCTTGTACGGCATACCCCGACCCGGCGATACCGCCAGCCCAGGCAAAACATCCACGCCCGGAAAAGGTGGCAGCACGTCCTTGTTTGTCCACCAGGCCGACCTGTCGCAGTTCGCGCTCAGGATCATCTTCCAGCAAACGGGCAAGCGCTTCCTCTGCGGACAGTCCGGTTGCCATCAGCGCCAACCCGCGCGGACCAAAGGAGGTGTTCGCGAAGGATTGAGTCGCCACAGCCCCAACACTTGCCTGAGCCCATGGCACCACTGCGCCAACGGCGGGAAATTTGGAAGCCACAGCCACTCCCCAGGTCTGTTCTTCCAGGTCACACGCGACGATCGAGAATGTCATTGGGGATACGCAAATAAAAAGGCCAGAGTATTTCAGCTCTGGCCAGATTATATCGTAAGGGCAAACTTGATCGGCCTTGACGAGCTAAGCTTTGGATTTTTTGAGTGTTTCAGGCGCTTCGAGCACTTCATCCACCAGGCCGTATTCGACGGCTTGTTTGGCGCCTAAATAGAAGTCCCGGTCGGCATCGCGTTCGATGACTTCCAGGGGCTTGCCGGTATGCTTGGAGAGGATCTCGTTTAGCAGGGCCTTTTGGCGGAGAATTTGCCGGGCTGCGATCTCGATATCCGTAGCCTGACCTTGCACGCCACCCAACGGTTGATGCATGTGGATGGTCGCATGAGGCAGGGCGTAGCGGCGGCCTTTCGTACCGGCGGTCAGTAATACGGTTCCGAAGGAGGCGGTGACGCCCACTGCAACTGTGCTGATTGGGTTCGAGATCATGTTCATGGTGTCGTAGATCGCAAAACCCGCGTAAACCTGTCCACCGGGTGAATTGATGTACATCTGGATTTCTTTTTCGTTGTCCTCGTGATTGAGGAACAACAGCTGCGCCACGATCAGATTGGCGACCTGGTCATCGATCGGCGTGCCCAGAAAGACAATGCGCTCTTTCAATAACAACGAGTAGATATCGTAGGCGCGCTCGCCGCGGCCGGTCGACTCAATCACCATTGGGATAACATTCTTGATGTCTGGGATCATATTGTCTCCTTTAAAGGTTGGGACAATCATACCGGGAGTGTGTTGGAATTTCGTTAATTTTACCAACAAAAAGTGTAGGCGCGGCTAGGATGATTTTTTGGCCGGCTTCTTCACTGTCGCCTTTTTGGCAGCCAGACCGGCCTTGCCGGCGGCCTTTTTCTTCGCCTTCTTAGGCTTCTCTTCTCCATCTGCGCCTTCAGGTTTTCCTGCAGGAGGTGTGTATTCGCCGATGGCGATCGACTTTAGCGTATCCAGGGCCCGGCGGGTTAGCAGGCGGCTGGCTGACTCCATCGCCACTGCCTCCGCCACTCTCTGCTGACCCTGGCGCCCGCCGCGCAGGCTGGTCAGGTCCATGCCCTGTTTCTGCAATTCGTTGACCGTATTATTGAACTCGGAGTCCAGGGCGGCGTTGTCCACTTCGATATTCTCCCGCCGGACGATCTCGTCCAGGATCAAGGAACGCTCCAGGCGCTTCTTGGCAACCGGACGGACTTCCTCTTCAATGAACTTTTCCTGGGTTGTATTCCGCATTTTGAAGTAGGTCGGCAGGTCCATCCCCTGGCGGGCCAGTCTTTGTTGGAGATCCTCAAGTACATGTTCGCTTTCATGTTCAAGGGTATGGGTCGCATATTTAATCGTGGCGACCGCCTTGATCTTCTCGATCAATTCAACAAAATATTTATCGTCATAATCGGCCTTCGAGCGCGCTTCCACGTCCTTGACCACCGCCTCACGCAGCGCATCGACCGTATCACCGGCGCCGGTGGTTTTGGCGAATTCATCATTCAATTCCGGCATGGTCATCGAACGCACGGTCTTAACGGTGGCCTCAAAATTGACAGTCTGGCCGCGCAGGGACTCGTCTTCTTCATCTTTTCCATATTTATGCTTGATCGTCTTGGTCTCGCCGGCCTTCAGTCCCATCAGTTCGCGGGCGAATCCAGCAAAAGGCCATTCCTCTGCCCGATCTTCATCGCGGATCAATGCCGCCAAACCATTCCGGGTGAGCGCGGCAGAACCGGCTTCTTCGCCTTCTTTTACGTTGGATCGTTCACCCTTTACGTCCACCATCACATAATCCCCTACCTGGACTTCCCGTTCGACGGGTTCGGTGGTGGAATACATTTGACGGATATCTTCAATGGCCGCATCGACTTCCTTCTTGTCGGGAGCAGTCCATTCGTACGGGAATCGGATCGAAAGATATTTCCCCAGGTCCACCTCGGGAGCAAGGGGCACGCGGAAGGTCAGCTTGGGTGGCTCGAGGTTATCCACAGACTCCAATGAGCCGGCAGCCGCCGGTTTAATCCCAGCCTCCTCGAGGACCTGGGGATAGATCTCATCCACCAGGAGATCGATCGCCTGTTCCGTGATCGCAGCTTCACCGAATTGACGCACGACCACAGGATAAGGCGCCTTGCCTGGCCGAAAGCCTGGGATCTTGCCTTTTTCAGCGAGCTTGCGTGCGGCGCGGCGTTTGGCGGCGTCCATTTTTTCCTGCTCGACTTCGACCGTCAGCTTGGCCTGGTGGTCATCCAGGTTTTGTTTTTCTATTTTCAAATCTGCATTCCCTTCGTTTTTCATTCTGCTGTCTCGCATGATTTGCATGGCAAATCACTTCACTGCACCAATCGTGTGGGGACGGTGGGAGTTGAACCCACACGCCTTGCGGCACATGATCCTAAGTCATGCCTGTCTGCCAATTCCA
>CAYUUJ010000425.1:0-2925 GCA_964447845.1 uncultured Anaerolineaceae bacterium | reverse complement strand
GATGACTCGGGCATCGCCAAATACCTGGCCAAGCGCGGACCCGGCATGCATCACATCTGCCTGGAGGTGGACGACATCACCGGCATGCTGGCGCAGTTGAAAGCCAGGGGCGTACGGCTTATTAATGAAGAGCCGCGCGCCGCTACGGATGGAAAAATGTATGCGTTCATCCACCCCGAAAGCACCGGCGGGGTTTTGGTGGAGCTGTATCAGATCTAATTTAGTAGGGGCGACCCATTGGGTCGCCCCTACAGCCGGTGGCATCCATACAACCGGCTGATATTTCGCCCGGTGTTTCATTTCATGGTTTAATTAACCGATGCTCGAAAAACTCAAACCCATCCTGCAAAAGGAATGCCGGCTGGAAAAAGACCGTCTGATCGTGGTCGGTGTTTCCGGCGGACCGGATAGCCTTTGCCTGCTGGAAGTCCTCCGCCTGGCAGGCTATCCGCTGCTGGTGGCGCATTTCAACCATCGCCTGCGGCCTGAATCCGATACGGAAGCCGCGGCCGTGGAAGAGCTGGCCGCGCGTCTGAAGATTCCTTTTGTCATCGGGAGCGAAGATGTGAGCGTTTATGCGGAGAAGGTGGGCCAGTCTATCGAAGAGGCTGCCCGACATCTTCGCTACAGTTTCTTATTCGAACAGGCGCGTTCCCACGACGCGCAAGCCGTGGCCGTTGGCCACAATGCGGACGACCAGGTGGAGACTGTGCTGATGCACTTCCTACGCGGCGCCGGCCTGAACGGTTTGAAAGGCATGCCGTATCGCACGTTTCTGAAAGTCTTTGATGCCTCGATCCCTCTCGTTCGGCCTTTGCTGGATATCTGGCGCGCCGAAATCGTTGCATTCTGCGAGTCGAACGGACTCAAGCCTCATTATGATCCGAGCAATGCTTCCCCGGATTACTTGCGCAACCGCCTACGCCACGCCTTGATCCCTGAATTGGAAACCTACAATCCTAAATTTCGTGAGGCCGCCTGGCGTGCCGCACAGACACTTCGTGAGGACCACACCTTGTTGCAGGAATTTTTGGACCAGGCCTGGAACGACTGCCTTTTATCGCATGACCTGAACAAAGTTCTCTTCGACGAATCGAAGTTGAAGACGTACCCGCTCGCGCTCCGCCGACAGCTGGTCCGCCGCGCTGTGGAGACTCTGCGTCCCGGGCTTGAATCCAGCTACGCGACCCTCGAACGCGCGGCCGCGCTCCTGAACGACCCCGCCGCCAAACAGATCGACCTGGTCGGTGGACTGCAGATGTTGCGTGAGGCCGGTCGTTTTTACGTCTTCGCGGTGGATTCCGATTTGCCATCCGAGCAATGGCCGCAAATGCCTGCGGATAGCCCGCAGTTGAAAGTTTCGATCCCCGGCCAGGTTGATTTATCAAGCGGCTGGCGCCTGACGGGCGAGAGCCCGCCGTCCGCGGCCCAGGCGCGCGAACAGGCCGACCATAACGTCGACCCGCTCCAGGTCTGGTTGGATGCCGACAAGCTGCCTCTTTCACTCGAGCTGCGCGCGCGTCGTCAAGGCGACCGCTTCGAGCCGTTGGGCATGGATGGCCATTCACAGAAGTTGACGGATTTCTTTGTCAACGAAAAATTGCCTCAACGCGCCCGGGATCGCTGGCCTTTGTTATGTGCCGGAGAAACCATTGTGTGGGTGCCCGGCTATCGCCCCGCTCACCCGTTTCGGTTGACACAAACTTCGCACAAGGTGCTGCATTTTGCAATGGCGCGTGCGCCTGAAAATTCTGTGGAATAAAAAAACCGGTAGCCTTTGCGCCACCGGTTTTTTATTCTTCCTGGTTAAGTTGCCTGAGCTTGAGATGGATCTCGCGCCACTGGATCTTTGAGACGCCGAGCTTCTGGCGGATCTTATCGGCTTCCACGCCGGCTTGATGATCACGCAGGGCGGAGGTCCAGCGGCACATATCGAAGGAGAGATGTTTTTTGAGGCTGGCTTCTTCGCCGATGTCTTCGAGCAAATACTCAAGCCTGCGCGGTGACCATGGAAATAACTGGTCCACGGGCTGATATTGCGTCAGATATTCGCGGTAGGCTGGGATCCAATCATCGGGGAGCGGCAGCTTGCGTTCTTTATAGCGATTGGCCGGGCTGGCATAACGGATGAAGACCTGCGGCCCTCCAGAGGCGTCCAGATCGATGTGGTTGAGATGGATGCCGAGGCATTCACTCTTCTTGATGCCGATCGCCAGCAGGAGATGGAGTAACGAGTAGGGTCGCGCGTCCGGCTTCTGGTCCCGCCGGTGGCGGTCAGCCGCCAGCAAAACCGTTTGCACCTCTTCATCGGTCAGCACCTGAGGCAGCGGGCTGACGGCCGAGCGTTGCAACACCTTTTCGGCCGGGTCGAGCACGATCACGCCATGCTGATGAAGCCAGCGAAAATAGGACTTTGTGGAAGTGATGCGGCGGGCCAGCGTCTTGGGGCTGCAGGGGACGGCACGTTCTTTCTCCATCCATTCGAAAAAGCGGTTCAGGTCGTTGGTGGTGATCCCACCGAGCGTCTGGTCCGGGGGAAGATATTCCGTCAGCAGGCGCACATCCGATAAAAATGCCTTGACCGTGTTGGGGGAACGGCCCTGGTCGTTGAGAAAGATCTCCCAAGCGTGCAGGGCAGGGACGAGTCCGGTTTTCGAGGTGAGGTGGGCGGTATCTGCCTTGCTCATGCTATTTCCCGACTATTGTAGCGCATAGCCTTTGCGTATAGTTTAGCGAAAAAAAGAGTGAATGTCAACTAGGAATATTAAGACCCCCACCGCCCTTCGGGCAGCTCCCCCATTTTCGTCTATTCTTATTTATCTATCTTCCCAAAGGTATCCCGACGAAAATGGGGGAGGCCAAGAGGGGGTTAGTGCGATAACGCTTCCGGCTTGAAGCAGGAGTCGTAGTCGTACCCAACGATCA
>CAYUUJ010000424.1:0-2930 GCA_964447845.1 uncultured Anaerolineaceae bacterium | reverse complement strand
TACACCATCGTGATCGTGACCCATAACATGCAGCAGGCGGCGCGCGTTTCCGATCAAACCGCCATGATGATGTTGACGGATGACCGGCGCTCCGGAACGGTCATCGAATACGACGACACCAAGAAGATCTTCACCCGTCCCGGTGATAAACGCACCGAGGATTACGTCACGGGTCGTTTCGGTTAATTTCCAGACAGGAGAGACACCATGAGCAAGCTAAAAGTTCTGTTCTTATGTACCGGAAATTCCGCTCGCAGCCAGATGGCGGAGGCATTCCTACGCGCCTATGCCGGCGGGCATTTCGACGTCCACAGCGCGGGCCTCGAACCGAAGGGCCAAATTCTGCCGGAGGTGCTTGAAGTGATGAAAGAGCGCGGGCTCACCCTGGAAGGTCAACATTCCAAGGGTGTGGAGGAATATCTTGGCAAGACCCATTTCGCGCATGTCATTACGGTTTGTGGGGACGCCGAAGAGAACTGCCCTGTCGTCTTTTTGAATATGGGGAGGCATGAACATTGGCCATTCGATGATCCTGCGAAGTTCAAGGGGACTGAAGCCCAACGGCTCGAATTCGCGAGGATGGTGCGCGATCAGATCGATCGGCGCGTCCACGAATGGCTTGCTGAGCAGAAGATCGAGCCCGCCTCATTATTGAAGAAAGCCGATGGGAATCAGGTTCTTAAGTTACAATAGAATTCGCACACACGAGAGGCACTTATGCTCAGAAAAACCTTCGAAACCGAACTCCAACAGGTAAAAGATAGCGTCCTGATGCTGGGCAGCATGGCCGAACAGGCCATTCTGGATTCAGTGGAGGCGCTTAAAAAGCGCGACCTCAAAGCCTCCCAGAAGATCCTGGTCTTTGATGGTGAGATCAACAAGAAACGCTTCGAGATCGAGAACCAGTTGATGGTCCTGATCGCCACCCAGCAGCCGATGGCGCACGACCTGCGCCTGCTGGCCTCCTGCATGGAGATCATCTCCGAGTTGGAACGCATGGGTGATTACGCCAAGGGGATCGCCAATATCAATATCCGCATGGGCGACCAGCCTTTGCTCAAGCCGCTGATCGATATCCCGCGTATGGCTGAAAAAGGCGTGGATATGCTGCATCGAGCCCTGACGGCCTTTGCCAATGAAGATCTGGAGGCGGCCCGCGCCATCCCGGTCGAGGATGACGAAGTGGATGCGCTTTACAACCAGGTCTATCGCGAACTAATGATGTTCGTCATTCAGGACCCAAAATCGATCGAGCGCGCCAATTGGCTGCTGTGGGTGGCTCATAACCTCGAACGCGTGGCGGATCGCGTGACCAATATCTGTGAGCGCACCGTCTTCATTGCCACAGGCGTGATGACCGAGATCAAGGCCACAGACGACGAGTTTTGGAAAACTCAAAATTCCTGAATTGGTGGAATTTATTCCCCGCTTGTTCGCAAAATGACCATCGACGTTGGACGACAGACCATCAATACCTGACAGGTTCCATGATCCATCGTCTATGGTCCCAGTAAGCCTACCCCATTCTGCCGGTTATGTAAGCCTCGCTGAGATCTTTTTGCGGTCTTGTGAACATTTCCTTGGTTGGCGCAAATTCCACCAGTTCGCCGAGCCAGAACAGCCCTGTGTAATCTGAGACGCGCGCGGCTTGCTGCATATTGTGCGTAACGATCACGATCGTAAAATCCTTCTTCAATTCAGCGATCAACTCTTCGACGTGCAGCGTTGCAATGGGGTCCAGCGCGGAAGTGGATTCGTCCATCAGGATCACCTCGGGCTGAACGGCCACCACGCGCGCAATGCACAACCTCTGTTGTTGACCGAGCGAGAGTCCCAGTGCGTCCGCCTTCAGGTCGTCCTTAACTTCGTCCCACAAGCCTGCCGAGTGCAAACTTTCCTCGACCACCTCATCCAGGTCAACGTCCATTCCCAGCACGCGCGGGCCAAACGCCACGTTGTCATAAATGCTCTGCGGAAAAGGATTGGGTTTCTGGAATACCATCCCCACGCGTTGACGCAGTCTGACCACGTCCATGTCCGGCGCATAGATATCCTCGCCGTTCAATAGCACCTTCCCGTCCACACGCGTGCCCGCGATGGTGTCATTCATGCGGTTCAGGCAGCGCAGAAAAGTGGATTTGCCGCATCCTGAAGGGCCGATCAGGGCGGTGACCATGCTGGGTTGGATTTTAATGTCGATCTTGATCAGCGCTTGAAAAGCGCCGTAGTAAAAATTCAGGTTTTCAACGCTGAATACCGGTTCGGGCATGTCTCGATTTTATCATCAAGTGTTTGCGAAGGTTCAGTGCGATATAATCCAGATAATGAAATCCGGTATCCAGGCGTTCATCGTCATATCGTTTCTGCTTTTAACCTCATGCGGCCCGGTCTCTCCAGAGCAGGCCGCTTCTGATTCTGCCTCAGCTTACATCGAGAATAAGGGGTCGGATACGATCGTCAACCTCGCCCTGGCCTGGGCCGAACGCTATCAGGCAGAACAGCCGGATGTTCGCATATCGGTGACAGGCGGGGGTTCAGGGACAGGGATTGCCGCTTTGATCAACGGGACCGTGGACATCGCCAATGCCTCGCGCAGCATCAAAGACGAAGAGATCGCGGAAGCACAATCCAAAGGGATAAACCCGGTGGAGTTTACCATAGCCCGGGATGCGATCGCTGTGATCGTCAATCCCCAGAACCCCGTTTCTGAACTGACCTTGCAGCAAATCTCGGATATTTACAGCGGGGTGATCCGCAACTGGTCCGAAGTGGGCGGCGAAGACCGGCCGATCGTGCGCCTCTCGCGTGAGACCAATTCCGGCACGCATGTATATTTCCTGGAAACCGTCCTGCGTTTGGGAGACTCTGAGGATAAGACCCTTTTCTCGGTGGACACTTTATTATTACCCTCCTCCGAGGGAATTATTCTG
>CAYUUJ010000423.1:0-2936 GCA_964447845.1 uncultured Anaerolineaceae bacterium | reverse complement strand
CTTCACGGGTGCAGATATGTCCACCAAGCTCAAACTGATGGGCGTGGATGTTGCCAGCTTTGGCGATGCCTTCGCCGCTGCCGATGGCGCGCGCGAGATTAGCATCACGGATGCGTTGACGGGCACCTATAAAAAGATCGTTGTAGACTCTGCCGGCAAACGGCTGGTGGGCGGCATACTCATCGGCGATGCCAGTAATTACAACATGCTGCATCAGATCATGCAAAACGGGATGGCGCTGCCGCCGCATCCTGAAGATTTGATTTTACCGGCGCGCGACTCCAAAGCTGTCGGCATGGGCGTGGACTCGCTGCCCGTTTCTGCCAAGATATGCTCCTGTGAAAATATCAGCAAAGGCGCGCTTTGCGACGTGATCCGTGAGCAGAGTCTCGCCAGCGTAGGTGAAATCAAAAAGTGTACGAAAGCAGGTACCGGCTGCGGAGGCTGTGTCCCGCTGTTGAACGACATCCTGAAAGCCGAAATGAAACAGGCCGGGGTGAAAATCAGCAATCATTTGTGCGAACATTTTTCCTACTCGCGCCAGGAGCTTTTTCATCTGGTGAAGGTGCAGGGTATCCATACTTTTGACGAACTGCTCCAGCGCTATGGGATCGGAATGGGCTGCGAAATCTGCAAACCGGCTGTGGCTTCCATTCTTGCTTCGACCTGGAACGATTACGTCCTAAACGATACGCACATCCCGCTGCAAGATACCAACGACCATTTCCTGGCGAACATCCAGCGCGACGGGACGTATTCGATTGTGCCGCGCATCCCTGGCGGCGAGATTACCGCAGACAAACTGATTATTCTCGGGCAGATTGCCAAAGAGTTTGATTTATACGTCAAGATCACCGGCGCGCAGCGCATTGATATGTTCGGCGCGCGCGTTGACCAGTTGCCGCCCATCTGGGAGCGGTTGGTGGCAGCGGGCTTTGAATCGGGGCACGCCTACGGGAAAGCCTTGCGCACCGTGAAATCCTGCGTTGGCAGTACCTGGTGTCGTTACGGGCAGCAGGATTCGGTGGCAATGGCTATTCGCCTGGAGGATCGTTATAAGGGATTGCGCGCGCCGCACAAATTAAAATCAGCAGTTTCTGGCTGCACCCGCGAATGCGCCGAAGCACAGAGCAAAGATTTCGGTTTGATCGCCACCGAAAAAGGCTACAACCTGTATGTGTGCGGCAACGGTGGCATGAAGCCGCAGCATGCGCAATTGCTGGCGGAAGATCTCAGTGAAGAACGGGTCGTGAAATACCTGGACCGTTTCCTGATGTTTTACATCCGCACTGCTGACCGTCTGCAACGCACAGCGCCCTGGCTCAATAATCTTGAGGGAGGCATCGACTACCTAAAAGAAGTGATCCTCGACGATAAACTAGGCATTGGCGACGAACTCGAACGCGATATGCAGCACATCGTCGGTACTTATCAGTGTGAATGGCGGACGACGATCGAGGACGAAGAAAAATTGAAACGCTTTAGGCATTTCATCAACACCGATCAACCCGACCCCAATATTGTGAATGTTCAGCAGCGCGGGCAGAAGCGCCCCGCCTATGCCAATGAACGCGAGTCTTTGATTCCAGTAGATTTTATTGCGACACGGTAGTAGGTAGTGTCATTGCGAGGAGCCGCTCCCCAGGCGACGAAGCAATCTCCTGTTGAACGGGAGACCGCCACGTCGCAAAGATCGCTCCTCGCAATGACAGGATAAATAGAAAAAGGAGGATGAGCCATGAAAACCAATTGGATAAAAGTATGTAAGGCAGACGACATCCTGCCTTATTCCGGAGTTACCGCGTTAATCCTGGGACGACAGGTGGCAATCTTCCGCGTAGGGTCAGATTACTACGCCATCAGCGATTACGACCCGTTTAGCGGAGCATATGTATTATCACGCGGCATTGTCGGCGATCGTGGTGGCGTGGTCAAAGTGGCCTCGCCCATTTATAAGCAGTCATTCAGCCTCACAACCGGAGAATGTTTGGATGACCCCGAGGTCAAATTACCGACTTATCCTGTGCGTGTGACAGATAACGCGGTTTATATCTCAATCCAGATCCAAAAACAGGAAAACGTGTACGTCTATCAGGCGGTTCCCTCAAAGGGATAGTTCGGAAGACCGGATCGTCAGGATGAAATAGGCTCCCACAGGGAGCATGGCATTGATAAAGCAAGTTTTGTGTTCCGCGTGAAAACGCGAATGACACTTGACTCATACCAATTTTAGAAACGGAGAAGAAGACTATGAATCGAAGAGATTTTCTCAAGTTGACCGGCGTCGGGGCTGCTTCGGTAGCGCTGGCCGCGTGCGGAGCCACCACTGCGGAAACGCCATCCGCAGCGGGCACCGCCGGGAGCGGGGATTTAATCCGCATCGGCTTTATTCCATTGACGGATTGCGCCTCGGTCGTCATGGCCGACAAGTTGGGCTACTTTAAGAAATATGGCGTGAATGTGGAAGTGACCAAAGAGGCCTCCTGGGCTAACGTGCGCGATAAGTTGCTCACGGGCGAATTGCAGGCGGCGCACTGCCTGTTCGGTATGCCATTCTCAGTGTACACAGGTGTGGGCGGCACGGCAGGCAAAGAGATGAAGATCGCCATGGTCCTCAACACCAACGGCCAGGCAATCACGCTGGCCAAGGAACTTGCGCAGTACGCCGGTTATGCCGACCTTAAAGGCGTGCCCGCCGCCGTGGAGGCGCTGCGCGCCAAGAAGGAACCGACCTTCGCCATGACGTTCCCCGGTGGCACGCACGACATGTGGCTGCGCTACTGGCTGGCGGCAAGCGGGATCGATCAAACATCGGTCAAAATTGTGACCATACCCCCACCGCAGATGGTCGCCAACATGAAAGTGAACACGATGGACGGTTTCTGTGTGGGCGAACCCTGGCCCGGGGTTGCCGTCAAGGACGATATTGGATATAC
>CAYUUJ010000422.1:0-2958 GCA_964447845.1 uncultured Anaerolineaceae bacterium | reverse complement strand
TAGGGAACAGATCATCCTTGTCATTCCATCCTCCAAGGAGAAAACATGACCAAAACCCTCACCAACAAAGCCTTATTGATCGTCGGATTGGTATTCTTATTTGCATGTATCCTGGTCTTCGTGGCCGGCATGTTCGCACCGCGCGCAATCGGTTTCATGGATGGCATCCTATGTCCCGATGGAATGGAGTTGAGCAATCACACCCTGCAGCAATTAGACCAGGATGGGAACACGGTGGACGCGACCACCACAGTATGTGTAGGAGAGGGACAGGCTGCAGTGGATGTCACTCCTAAAATGCTGGCGCTCCTGTTCGGGCTGGCGATCATCGGTGGAATTTTTATTGTCTGGTCGCTCGGAGGAATAAAACGCGTCTCCTGATATAATTTCCAAATCAAGGTTCTCCCCTCGGAGTTTATTTATGGCATATAAGATCAAATTCGGCACGGACGGCTGGCGCGGCGTCATCGCCGAAGACTATACGTTCGATAATGTCCGGCGCTGTACGCAGGGGTTTGCCAATTATTTGTTGGATAAAGGCAAAAAGGGCGAATGGATCATCCTCGGGCATGATAAACGCTTCGCATCCGAGAATTTTGCGGTTGCGGCGGCCGAAGTCCTGGTTGGCAATGGACTCAAGGTGTATCTAACCGATGGACCCACGCCCACTCCAGTGATCGCATATGCAGTGGTGGATAAGAAAGCCGCTGGCGCGGTCAACATCACCGCCTCTCACAATCCTCCCAGCGACAACGGGTTCAAGGTCCGGGACCAGACCGGAGGCGCGGTCGACCCCGATGGCCTGATTCAGATCGAGGCGTCGATCCCGGACGCGTTGGAAAATGTCAAGCGTAAAGCGTACGCCGAAGCTGAGTCCACTGGTGAGATCGTGAAGTTCGATGCGGCCACCCCTTACATCGAACATCTCACACGCGATAAGCTGATCGACCTGGGACCGATCAAGGATGCCGGTCTGACCGTCCTGGTGGATGTGATGTGGGGCAATGGAGCCGGCTGGTTCCCGCGCCTGCTGGGCGGCGGGAAAACCAGGATCATCGAAATTCACAATACGCGTAATCCATCCTTCCCGGAGATGAAACGGCCCGAACCGATCCAGCCGAATATCGACGTCGGGTTGCGTGCGACTGTTGAGAACCATGCAGATGTCCTGTTGATCACCGACGGCGATGCGGATCGTTGCGGCATCGGTGACGAAAACGGGCAGTTCATCAACCAACTGCGTGTTTATGCGCTCCTGGCTTATTACCTGCTCGAAATTCGCGGCGAGCGCGGCGCCATTGTCAAAACACTTTCAACCACCACTATGCTGAACAAGCTCGGCGAATTGTATGGTGTGCCGGTCCATGAGACCGGTGTAGGTTTCAAATACGTTGCGCCCAAGATGACCGAGACGAACGCCCTGATCGGAGGCGAGGAGAGCGGCGGGTACGCGTTCCGCGGCAACGTCCCTGAGCGGGATGGCATCCTGGCCGGCCTGTACATGCTCGACTTCATGGTGAAGACGGGCAAGAAACCTACAGAATTGCTGAACGACCTGTTTGCAAAAGTCGGTGCGCATTATTACGATCGCGTGGATACGCCTTTCACGGGCGATCGCAAATCGCGCGAAGAAGCGATCCTGAAAGCCAATCCCAAAACCCTGGGCGGATTGAAAGTCACGGAACTTGTCACCGTGGACGGATTTCAATTCAAGTTGGAGGACGGCGGCTGGATGCTGATCCGTTTCAGCGGAACCGAGCCGATCATGCGCGTCTATTGCGAGACCACGCATGCAGACAAGGTCCAGGCCATCCTGCAAGACGGCCTCAAGATCGCAGGCATTAAATAAATGTGTCAGGTTTCATGTGTCAGGTGTCACGGAAGACGGGCTTGAACGCCAAGATGGCTAAGGCAGACCCTGGATTTCTTAAGACCTGACACTTGACACCTGAAACGTGACACTTGACATCCGACACGTGAAACTTACCGACACCCACTGCCATTTAGACCTGGATAAATTCGATGCCGATCGCGGCGAAGTGATCCGACGCGCCCTGGAAGCAGGCGTTAGGCGCATGCTCATCCCGTCGCTAGATCTGGTTTCCAGTTTGGCGGCGGTCTTGTTGGCCAATAGTCACCCCGCCCTTTTCGCTGCAATTGGCGTCGATCCGAGCAACGCAGCTTTGTGGGACTCCAAAACCATTCCCGCCTTGCGTGAGTTCCTAAGTCCGGCGCACGCCGAAACCGAAGTCGATGGAAAGGTCGCAGCCGTGGGTGAGATCGGGCTGGACTATTATTGGGATAAGGCACCGCACGACATCTAAAGGTCGGTTTTGAGCGCGCAATTGGAGTTCGCGGCCGAAGTGCAAAAACCTGTGGTTATCCATATGCGCGAAAAAGAGGATGCCCCACAAGGGCCTTGCGCGGATGACCTTTTGAAAATCCTTGAGCCCTGGGTGTCGAACCTGAGGCGCCAGAATCATGCATTAGCCAAACGTCCCGGCGTCCTGCACTCATTCAGCGGATCCAAAGAAACAGCCGAGCAGGCGATCCAGCTCGGCTTTTATATCGGTGTAACCGGTCCAATTACATTTAAGGATGCCGACCTACGCCGTCAGATCATTGGAGCATTGCCGCTGGACAGTTTAGTGATCGAAACCGACGCGCCTTTTCTCACTCCGGTCCCCGAACGCGGCAAGCGTAATGAACCTGCATTTGTACGCTATATTGCTGATAAAATTGGAGAGATCCATTCCAAAAAACCCGAGGAAGTCGCCGCCGTCACGAGCGCGAATGCGGCACGGCTTTTCAACTGGGACGACTGATTTGAGCACAGTCACATTTCTCCCACCGATCCAGGAACACATCAAGCGTGTCGAAGAACGGATGCGATCGCAGGCGGACGCAAGCCATCCGGATCTGCGCGCCGCCCTCGAACATTTACTCGCCGCCGGAGGC
>CAYUUJ010000421.1:0-2962 GCA_964447845.1 uncultured Anaerolineaceae bacterium | reverse complement strand
CATTGGAGAGTCCGCAGGGAATTGATAGCGCCGGGACGCCCGTCGGGTTGGTCGCCACGACGTAAATATCTGATAAATACATTTCCAGTGGATCGCTGGTCTTCTCACCTAATTTGAAAGCTGTCGTGGGGCAGGTGGGCGCGATCAACACATCGCATTCCTGGAAAGCTTGCTCAAAGTCCTGACGCAGGAGCGTGCGCACCTTTTGAGCCTTGAGGTAGTAATCGTCGTAGTAACCGGCCGAGAGCGCATACGCGCCCAACATGATACGCCGCTTGACCTCATCCCCGAATCCATCACGACGGGTTTGCAGGTATAGCTCCAGGATGTTATCCGCATCCCTTTGCACCGACAGCCCAAAGCGCGTCCCGTCGAAGCGCGCCAGATTGGAGCTGGCCTCGGCGAACAGGATCAGATAATAGACGGGCAGTCCGTATTTTGTGTGAGGCAGCGAGACCTCTCGAATTTCCATGCCCAATTCTTCAAACGACTGGATGGCAGCGCGGATCGATTTTTCCACGCCCGCTTCCATGCCGGCGACGAAATATTCCTTGGGGATGCCGAGACGCAAGCCCTTGACCGACTTCCCAATATTTTTGAGGTAATCTGGTACGGGCGCCGACAAAGAAGTGCTATCTTGAGGATCTCGTCCGGCAATAGTTTGCAAGACCGCCGCGCAATCATAGACATCGCGCGTCATCGGCCCGATGCAATCGAACGAAGAGACCAACGCGATCAATCCGTAGCGCGATACGCGGCCATAGGTGGGTTTGAGCCCGGTTACATTGCAGAAACCAGCCGGCATGCGAACCGAGCCGCCGGTGTCTTCTCCCAGCGCGAAAGTACATAACCTTGCCGCCACCGCCGCCGCCGACCCGCCGCTCGATCCACCGGGGACGCGTTCCATGTCCCACGGGTTGTGGGTGTTGAAAAAGGCAGAGTTCTCACAGGAGGACCCCATGCCGAACTCATCCATATTGTGTTTACCGATCAGCACGGCTCCGGCTTCTGAGAGTCGTTCAATTACCGTGGCGTTGTATTGCGGCACATAATTTTCAAGGATTTTCGAAGAACAGGTCGTGCGGACTCCGCGCGTCGAGAGGCTGTCCTTGACCGCGAATGGGATACCGGTCAGCGGTGTGAGGCGCTCGCCGGCGCGTAAGCGTTCGTCTGCAGATCGTGCCTGCTTGAGCGCCGTCTCATCCGCCAGCGTGACATAGGCATGCACTGCCGGGTCTATTTGATGCGCTCGGCTCAACACGGACTGGGTCAGTTCCAGGCTGCTGATCTTTTTGGCGGTCAGCAGATCGTGTGCCTCGCGGGTGTTCAGGTCATAAAGTTCCATTGATTATTGCTTTTCTCCAATTGATAGAAAAAGAACGAAACACAAAGGACACGAAGGATAAAACCGAGAAAAGCGAGACGCTTTACCTCCTTTGTGCCCTTCGTGTCCTTTGTGTTTAAAACTTATTCATCACCCAGCACCAGCGGTACCTTGACGAATCCGCCTTCACGGCGCGGGACGTTCTGGAGGAATTCATCACGGGACATTGAGGGGGCTGCCTGATCCTCACGCAACACATTTTCCGATTGCGTGAGCTGCGCGGCTGAGGGTGTCTGGCTGGTATCCACCTCGTTCAAAAGGTGGAAGTAGTCGATGATGGACGTAAACTGTTTGCTGAATGCCTGCGCTTCCTCTTCTGATATACCGAGCCGCACGAGGAATGCAACATGCTTGACCATGTCCACGTCGATCTTGAAAGTGTTTGGGGTTTTTGAACCGGTGGTCATAAGCTACTCCTCATCTAATATGTCATTGCGAGTCTTCGAGAAGCAATCCCCGGGTTGAAGGAGGAGATTGCTTCGACGGGCTAACGCCCTCCTCGCAATGACATTATTCTAGTTTAATATGCAACTCTTTTAGCTGCTGCGGCTCAACCGGGGAGGGTGCGTCCGCCATCACATCCCGGGCGGCTTGATTCTTCGGAAAGGCGATCACCTCCCGGATGTTCGGTTCGTCCGCCAGGAGCATGACGATGCGATCGATACCCGGGGCAATGCCCCCGTGAGGAGGCGTGCCAAATTCGAAAGCTTCCAGCATGTGACCAAAACGTTCCTGGGCGACTTCATGATCCAGGCCGATCAACTTGAAGATCTGTTCCTGCAATGCGCGGTCGTGGATTCGGATCGAACCGCCGCCGACTTCATAATTATTCAGGACCATGTCATATTGTTGACCTCGCGCCTTTGCAGGATCCGTCCCCAGTAATGGAAGATCCTCGAGCATCGGACTGGTGAACAGATGGTGGCTGGGATCCCAGCGTTTTTCCTCTTCGTTCCAATTCACGAGTGGAAAGTCGATTACCCAGCAAAAGCCCAGGACGTTCAGGTCGCGCAAGCCCAGGTCGTCACCCAATTTAACACGCAGCCGGCCCAGGGTCTCGAAAACGACCGCAGGCTTGTCCGCTACGAAGACCAAAAGATCGCCCGGCTCTGCATCCATTCTGGACCTCAGGGCCTGGTTCCGTTCATCGGACAGGAACTTGGCGAAGGAGGACTTCACTTCTCCGTCTTTTGGAATCGCGGTATAGGCGAGTCCTTTAGCGCCGTATTCCTGGACGAAGGTCGTCAGCGCGTCGATCTGTTTGCGCGTGTATTCACCGCAGCCTTTGACATTCAGACCCCGCACATGACCGCCCGCAGCAACAGCCTCCTCGAAGACTTTAAAGCCGGAGCCGGCAGCCAGGTCGGTGACGTCTTTTAATTCCAGCCCGAAGCGGATGTCGAAGTTATCTTTTCCGTACTTTTCCATGGCTTCTGTGTAGGTCAACCGCGGCCATGGGCTGGCGAATAATTTTTTCTGCGGCACAACCTGCTTCACCAATTTGGTGAAGAGGTCCTCCGCCAAAGCCATGACGTCTTTTCGCTCCACGAACGACATCTCCAGGTCGAGCTGGGTGAA
>CAYUUJ010000420.1:0-2965 GCA_964447845.1 uncultured Anaerolineaceae bacterium | reverse complement strand
GAGACGTGGGACAAGGGCCGGGATAAACTATCCTATGAAGCGGATGGCATGGTCATCAAGATCGATGACCTGGAGCTGGCCGCCAAACTGGGCTTTGTAGGCAAGGACCCGCGCGGCGCGATCGCCTTCAAATTCCCGGCCCGCGAGGTGACCACAAAATTGCAGGAGATCCGCGTCAACGTGGGGCGAACCGGCGTGCTGACCCCCTATGCCGTCCTGGATCCCGTGGAGATCGGAGGCGTGGTCGTCGAGCGCGCCACGCTGCACAACTTTGACTTTATCGCCGAGAAAGATATCCGCCCGGGGGATCGCGTGCTTGTCAAGCGCGCCGGAGAAGTGATCCCATACGTGATCGGACCTGTGGTCGACGCGCGCACGGGCAAGGAAAGAAAATACAAGCCGCCGGTGAACTGCCCGGCTTGTGGACAACCCGTCGAGCGGTTGGAGGGGGAGGTGGCCTGGTACTGCGTCAACGCAGCCTGCCCCGAGCAGTTGGTGCGCAACGTGGAGCACTTTGTCTCGCGCGGCGCGATGGACATCGTCGGCCTGGGGATCAGGATCGTGGAGATGCTGATCGAGAGCGGCAAGGTGAAGGACGTGGCCGATATTTATACCCTGACGCGCGCAGACATTTTGCGGGCAGTCACGAAGAAAGAACGAAAGACGGATAAAGAACCACCCGGCAAGATCGCCGAAAACCTGCTGGCCTCCATCGAAGCCTCGAAGAGCCAATCCCTGAGCCGCTTGATCACGGCCTTGGGGATCCACGGTGTTGGCGGCGTGATGGCGGGTGACCTGGCGCGGCACTTCGCGGACCTGGACGCGCTGGCCGCAACCCGCCTCGATGATCTGACCGAGATCCCTGGGATCGGTCCGAACAGCGCGCAGGCCATCGTAGACTGGTACGCGCGTCCCGGCAATCGCAAAGTACTAAAGAAATTGAAGGCGGCCGGGGTATGGCCGAAAGGCCAACCAGCAGCGGCCAAAAAGGAGACGGGGAAGTTATCCGGGCTGACCTTCGTCGTGACCGGCACACTGCCGGGGATGTCGCGCGATCAGGCGAAGGAGTTGATCGAGGAAAACGGTGGAAAGTTCACCGGCAGCGTCAGCAAGAACACTGACTATCTAGTGGCCGGCGAGAATGCCGGCTCCAAGCTGGACAATGCGAAAAAGCTGGGCGTCAAGATCATTGACGAGAAAGCGTTGAAGAAACTGGCCAAAGTGTAGGCGAAAAAAACTTCCGAAGTCGAAATGACTTCGGAAGTTTTTTTAGTGAGCTTTTTCCAACCGCCTGGCCAGGACGATCGAACTGATCATGCTGTAGATGTAGGCGATGATGATGCAGCCCACCGTGATGCCAACCGTCCAACGGGCGGCTTCGCGAGCCTCCACGGGCAGCATACTGCCGGCAACCGACACAAGATGTGCTGGATTGATCACCTCCTGCGTCGTTACGAGGGCGACCAGGTAAGCGATGCTGACCAGGCCCAGGAGCACGTTGGTGATCGTCAACGCCCGGGTCCAATTGCCGATCCGGAGTTTGAAGACCTCGTGGATCAATGTCAACGCGAGGATCACAAATAAGACTGGCAACCAGCCCTGCCAGAGGGCCGGGTTAAGCAACGGCACGAAATTCGTATCGCCTTGGATTTTTGCGTTGATGAAAGGCACCGCGATTAAGGCGGCCCCGGTCAGATCGGTGACGATCTCCGTAAGGGTCTCGCTAACGCTGATCTGGCGCGGCGCCGGGGCTTTGGCGAGCTGGTCCACGGTCCAGGCACGGGGCTTCAAGCCATGGACTTCGTCTGGAGCGATCGACGACCGTTCGAGCATGACGAAAACGGCTGTCACCCAGAACAGCACTTGCAGCGCCACACTGATGCTAGTACCCACTGCATCCCCGATCGCACCGCCGACCTCCGCGGGACGGCTGGAAATGCCGAAGATGAAAGTAATGATCGCGGCGGCCGGCAGGGCGATATAAAGCGTGCGCCTCAGCGTTTTGACGTAGGTGTCATACCAGGCTGGACCGATCAGGTAACCGCGCGGCCGGGTGTATTTGTCGGCCAACTGTTCCGGGTCCCCAAGTTGTTCGAGCGCTGTTGCAATATGTGTGTCGTCCACCTGTTTGCCTTTGGCCTGATCGGCTGCCATATCTTCTATTGTTGCGCGCAGCTCGTTGGCCACGTCCTCGCGCTGGTCTTCAGGCAGGCGATGTGTGACGACGTATACGTATCTTTCAATTAATTCCATTTCGGATTTCCTTTTCAATATTGTTGTTTACTTGCTGAAGGGAAATTTTGGATCATTTGGTTTGTTGAAGATCCGCAGGAGCGTCTTGATCACCTCGGCTCCGGCAGCCAGGATGGCGATAATGAGGGCGACCTTCGAGATCGGATACAGGATACGTACCAGCAGGTCAGCTAGATCCACGTGGATCGGACTGGCAGCCAGTGATGCATCGGAGATATCGATGATCGCAGGACCGGCCAGCAGGATGGTGGCAATGACGATGCTCAGGAGTTCCGTCCCAAGGTAAAACCAGCGCGTCCACGTCTGCCAGCGTCCCCTGCGAAACAGGATTATGTTGAGTGCGATCGCCAACAGGCCAGACAGGTTGATCAACGGCAAAACGCGGAAGAATGCATCCGTTAGGACCGGAATGAAAACCCACGTATCGTTATATTCGAAACTAATGCCGATGATATGGGGATAAAAATTTAGGATCACCAGGCCGGCCAGGGTGAAAACGATGGTCAGGATGGGTTCCCAGATCGAAATGTGGTCAGGATCGGGTTCTTTTGTCAGCTCTGCGGGCGTCCATTCCCCCTTTTCATCTTCGAATTCCGATGGTTGCAGAGTCCGCTCGAGGATCGCGAAGACCAAAACTATGTTGCCGAACGCGATCATGGCACCGCCAAGGTATTCGCCCAGCGATTGGATGATCGTTTCGATCAATGTCTGG
>CAYUUJ010000419.1:0-2968 GCA_964447845.1 uncultured Anaerolineaceae bacterium | reverse complement strand
CTTAGCAGCACGGAACTGCCAAAACAAGATAAAAGACTGCCAAAAGATGCCGTTTTTGGATGGCAAAAAAGCGTCCCGTAGGGGACGCCTAGTAAGTGTTTATGCGGATCGGCACCTTCGGTCAGTCCGTCGCCAAGTTTCCCCGCAGGTGCAGGCGTATGTTGGGTTTGCTGGTTCTATTTCACAGAAATGACAACTTTCCCCCGGGCGTGTCCTTTTTCAAGATATCGGATCGCTTCAGCAGTCTCGCTTAATGGGTAGGTTTTCTCTCAAGGTGAAATGAATTTTTCAACAGGCATGTTAAACGATTTGCTCATATCGTTCGACATCACGGAAGTTACCTCAACTGGAGAATCCTGAAGGTAGTTGAATAACTTAACTGTAGTATCCCCAATCGCGCCGCTCTCGATGACAAATTCGAGCTGTCCGGCTGTATGCGCATCTGACAGGGTTGCATCCACAACCAGGTCAACACTAGCGCCGGAGTTGGCACGCTCGATGGTCTGGTTGATGAATAATAGGTTGCCATTGGCGCCGTGGTTCGTGGTCTCCGCGCTCGCCGATACACCCTCATGGTTGATCAGTGTGCCGCCGCTATACAACGTGAGCGTCGCCCAATCGGAGGTGGTGGTTATCTGAATACGGATCCGGACGGGTTCTGCGATCGGCCCTTCGTCGACCAAAGGTGCCGCAGCCGCCCCAGGGCAAAACTCTGCGCGGCCCGGTGCACACCATTCCACATGGCCGCCGACCATGGTCATCCAGACCTGGATATTCCTGATGGCGTTGACATCGTCCGTGGGATCCTTTGAAAGGATAATGAGGTCGGCGTATTTGCCCTTCGTCAGGCTCCCTACTTCGTCATCGCGGTGCAGGATGTAGGCACCCTCGATTGTCATCATCGGGAGCGCTTCATCGACTGTGATGGTCTTATTCAACCCGGGAGGATCTGCGCATTCGGTCCTATCTCCGGCTATCTCATTGGGAGAAACCAGGCTGTACAGATGGAACAGCGGATTTTGTGAAGACCAGGGGTAGTCCGCATGCCAGGCGAAATGGGCTTTCGGGCTGGCATCCAGCATGCCTCGATAGGGAAAATACCAGGCACGGCTTTCCGGCGGATCGAAAGTCATATTGCATGACCAAATATTGCCTATGACCGAAGCGACAACCCCGATCTCTTGATAGCGCGCCTGCAGGTCCGGCCGCACGATCGTGTTGTGTTCGATGCGATGACGCAGCGTGTTAGGCCCGCCATCCAGGGCGAATTCAATTGCATTCAGCGCCTGTTCAACGGCCCGGTCGCCAATGGCGTGAATGGCAACCTGATAGCCCGCTTGATTGATATCCGAAACAATGGTGTTCATCCGTTCCTGCGTGAAAAACAGATCCCCCTGGCCCCATTCCGGATGATCGAAGCTGACCGCCGGAAGCTTACACGAGCCCCCATCCGTGAACACCTTCACTCCCGCGATACGAAGCATTTCTCCGGGTTCAAGAGTGGGGGCGAAGTCTTTGTACCAGTCCCCCAGCACGTCTCCGCAGTTCGTTGTATAAGACAGGTACATACTTGTACGCACTCGCAACTCTCCGGAAGCCTCGATGGCGCGCATTTCCGCCAGGAACTCGCGTGTCGTATACAAGTTTGCGATCGTGGTGATGCCGTTCTGTAACAGCACCTGCTGGGCATTCTCGATGGTGCCGATTTCCGCGTTGTTGCGTGCTTCGTTGAATATGTGCGTATGTGTGTCAATAAAGCCGGGCATCAACGTGTGTCCCTGCAGGTCGATCACTTGTGTGGAGGAGTCTCGTAGCGCGAGGATTTCGTGATTCGACCCAACGGCTAGGACTTTGTCGCCTGCAAGCGCGATGGCCTGCGCAGTGGGCTGATCTTCGTCCATCGTGAGAATGGTCCCGTTGTGGAAGATGAGAGTGGCTGGTTCGGACTTCGTTTGCGGAACGCTGGCCGCAGGTGGTAGTGAGGTCACCGTCGAAACGATGGGCGGGTCCGTCGGCTGACCGGCACTGCTGGTGGGAGAAAGCGCAGTTCGCGGGGAACCACAACCGGTAGCCACAGCGGCGAGGACGATTGCCGAGAGGATATTTAGTACCGGCCGGCGAGCTACTTTTGTGTCAAACATCTGTGGCACACCTTTCCTGGGTGTCGAATCGCAACTTCCTGCTCGGCGACGCGCTCGTCAACGGACCGCTTCGCAAAACGGACAAGCGGACCAAAACGGATAAAAGCATTTGCTCGGCGAGGGTCTCCTGACCCCGCCGCCCGGAGGGGACCGCAGGTCTCCAATTTGCATTATTGGGCTCCCTCCTGAAACAATAGGAGACCTTCGGTCGAACCGTGGCACGGGTCGGGAGACCCTGTGCCAGCAGTGGTGCGCGGTCCGTCAGCGGACTCTAAAGCGGACATTGGAAGAACACCAATACTTCGCAAGCGGACCTCAACGGACAAAAGCGGATCAGGCCGGCTCCACGATGACCAGTGGAATCTCCCGGGTCCGCACGGAGATCGTTAACGGATGGCTTGCGCGAAACGGACCTTCGGCGGATGTAAACGGATCAGTCAGGCTCCACCGGGTTGTTGGGCGGCGCTCAGATTATTGGAGCTGGTTGCGGCTGCGCCGTCGCCACTCGCCGTTAGTTGGGGTTGGGCGGGACGAGCCGGGGATGGACCCGCATGAGGATGCCAGGCTTTGGTCGCATCGCGGGGGCTTCCGCGTAGGCTGTGATGCTCTGGCCGGGTTGGGGGGTGAAATCGAACCGGGGTAGGGCCATGCTAAGAAAGACCTTCATCTCCAGGAGCGCCATTACCATCCCCGGACAGAGCCGAGGCCCCACACCAAATGGCGCGTAGCTGAACTGCGGGTGCTGTTCACCATGCTGCGGGTCCCATCTTTCAGGGTTGAATTCATCGGGGTTCGCACAGATGTGCGGGAGGCGGTGCGTCAGAAAG
>CAYUUJ010000418.1:0-2973 GCA_964447845.1 uncultured Anaerolineaceae bacterium | reverse complement strand
ATTCCAGGAAGATAACCATCGCGCTGGTGGTCATGTTTATTGGCGTTTCCATTGCGTTTTATATACCTAATGGAATCCCAACCGAATTGGCGTATCCGCTTTCCCTGCACTCATTTGGACCGGGTCAAAGACCAGATTTGCCCATTAGAAACGTGTTTGACTTCTTCCAGAACTTCAATAATTTTGAGCGAATATCTGATATCGCCAAAGACCCCGCCGACCTGCCAAAAACTGTTGTTTATGGAGAAGATGGCGTCGTTGAGATAAACATTACCACGAAGGAAGTCATCGCTGAGATGGCTGATGGCACCACGTTCAACTATTGGATCTTTGATAACACTGTTCCCGGTCCCTTTTTACGCGTGAGAGAGGGAGACACCGTTCGTCTAACGATCCACAACGATGAGACAAGCCTGCATCCTCACAATATCGATCTCCATGCCGTTACAGGCCCCGGTGGAGGCGCAGCGGCGACTATTGTTGCACCTGGTGAGAGCAGGACGATCACATTCAAGGCGCTGAATGCGGGGTTATTTATCTATCATTGTGCATTTGGGAATCCAGGGCTGCACATGACACATGGGATGTACGGACTCATTTTAGTTGAGCCGGCAGGAGGACTCCCTCCGGTTGATAAAGAATTTTATATCGTGCAAGGTGAGTTCTACAGTTCTAGTACATTAGGCAGAGAAGGTCTTCAACTTTTCGATACACAAAATTATCTTGATGGAAAGCCGCAATATATCGTCTTCAACGGAAGGACTGGAGCACTCATGGATAACATGACTGCAAACGTTGGCGATACTGTTCGTATGTACGTAGGAAACGGCGGAGTCAATCTCATTTCAAGTTTCCATGTCATTGGCGAAATATTTGACCGCGTCTATCGCGAAGGTGACTTGGTGAGTCCTCCAGCTCAAAATTTGCAAACCACACTCATTCCTGCAGGCGGCGCAGTGATGGTTGAATTCAAGGTTGACTATCCTGGAAATTACGTCCTGGTGGATCATGCACTGGCAAGAGTTGATCGTGGCGCCTGGGGCTTGCTCCACGTAGAAGGAGAAGCAGATCCGACCATTTATGACGGTAATATAGAAAGCGGGGGTGGGCATTAGATTACAGTAAGCCTTAACCACGAACCTTTGCCCGGCAGCGGCCACTAAACAACCCCAATCGATCACGCACACAGGCGGACCTGGCCAAGTCCGCCTGTGCTTATTTTTTCTATTGTTGGGTGCTGGTATGGAGACCCGCACCCAACAGTTCTCGTTTTTCTATGGCATGCTCGGAACTTTGAACATTAGCCCGACCGCATACCCCACCAGCGCGCTCAACGTGCCGATCAGCGCCATTTCCAGGCCACTTTTGCCAGGTTGTCCTACAGTGACTCTGGCCTTGTATGCCCCGAAGACGAACAGCGTCAGCGCTGCAACGACGATTGAGACGATCATGCTGATCCCAACCGGGATCAAGATAAAAGGGATGAGCGGGATGAGTGACCCGATTATCGCGGAAATCCCAACCACCAGCGCCGATTTAATCGCACCGCCCTGACGTCCCGGGGGCAGCAACTGGTGCTCCTCACTCATCATCACTTCCACCCACACATCCGGGTTGGAGGTGATGACTTCCACAATTTTATCCAGCGTTTCTCCCTCGAAACCCTTCTGTGCGTAGAGTTTGCGGATTTCTTCCGCTTCCAGTTCGGGGACGAGGCGAATATGCCGGTACTCGCGTTGCTTTTCGCTGTTATACAAGTCGTTGCTTGCCATTATGGAAGTATAGGCCACGGCTCCCATCGATACGGACTCGGCAAAGGCGGCAGCCATGCCCGCTGCCAGCACAATGCGCGCATCGTTGGTGGCGGCTGCCACGCCCAGTATCACACCCAACACATTGACCAGCCCATCCTGACCGCCGAGAATAATTTCGGAAAGACGCGATGAACGGGCATGAGGGTCAATTTTATTGTGGAGATTCAGTTGTTCACTCTTATTATGGGGGACGTAGGGAAGGTCAAAGCGGGGCATAGTATTCTCCTCTGACGTATCTGCTCAACCATTGGGAAATAGAACGCGGATATCGCTGATTTTACGGATTCTCACGGATTTTTTTAATTTATCCGCCCTAATCGGCTTGATCCGCGTAATCCGCGTTCTATTTAAGACAGCATAGGAAAGAGCCTGAGCAGTTAGGTTAAAACTCCATTACCGCTTCGATCATACCGGTTTCTGCTACGGGCTTCAGTGTAAATTTAAGTTCCCGGCAAATCTTTTGCATGGTTTCGTTTTCCGGCGAGATAACTGCTACAATGCGCTGGATTTTTTCGCTGCGAGAAATTTCGATCAGGCGCTTGACCAGTTCGGTGCCAAGCCCCTGGCCCTGGTAGCGGTCACTGACCAGCACACTCAGGCGGGCCTCATCGTCCTCTCCCCTGAAACGGCTCAGGCGCCCCACAGCAAAGATCCCGCGCCCATCTTTCTCGTCGCCCTTCGATGAACTCAGGACATCGCCTTCGACAACCAGCGCAATCTCACGCGCGTAATCGCAGTGGCAGACGCGCGACAGGCGTTCGTGGGTGACGCGCTCACTGAGCAGCATGGGCGAGAGGAAGCGCAGGTAGACGCTGCGATCGGAGAGCGTTTCGTGGAAGTTGCGCATGAGCGGCTCGTCCTCGGCCCGGATCGGACGGATGACCACCTGACGACCGCCCTTCATCTTCCAGCCAGAGACATACTTGTTCGGGTAAGGGCGGATCGCCAACCGGGGTAAAGCCGTTTCGACGACATCCGCACCGTGCAGCACCACACGCCCGTCGAGGGCGAGCAGGCCTTCGGGCGAAGCGATCAGTGGGTTGATATCGAGTTCCTTGATCCAGCGCTGCTCGACGACAAGTTGGCTGAAACGCACCAGCAGCTTTTCCAGCGCATCAATATCCACTGGTTTGCGGCCACGCACGCCCTTGAGCGCTGC
>CAYUUJ010000417.1:0-2984 GCA_964447845.1 uncultured Anaerolineaceae bacterium | reverse complement strand
CCTCGACCTGGCGCGCTGGGGGCTCGGTTGTTTCGGCGATATTTCCACCGGGGAAACCCAGTTCGGTTGCAACTCCTCGGATGTACTCCCATTGAGCTTGCCGCCTGAATTGTTACAGGCGTATTATGTCTCCTCCACCAACCCGGGTTTTCTCCGGCAGATCTCCGCGTTTCACAACCTCGACCTGGTATCGGCACCCGTGCAAATAAATTATGGCACCGATGATGGAAAGACCTCTGCAGGCACGCCTCCCGAATGGTCAAAGAAGCTGCATGAAGCGCTCCTCGAGGCAGGCAAAGAATCCGAGCTATACGGTTATGGTGGTGAAAGTCATTCCTTTATCGGCGACGCCTGGGTGGCTGTCATGGAGCGCTCGTCACACTTCTTCGATGAACACATCAAAAACACCCCTTGACGTTCGTTCCGGGTCAAGTTAAAATTCTCTTTATAACTTCATTAGGAAAGGAGGCACGTCAAATCATGAAAGCCATCAAATCAGGTTCTGTCAAAAGTGAATTGAACGCGCCTCCTGCAATGTATTCGTAGGGGCGACACTTGTGGTCGCCCAGGGCAGACACAAGGTCTGACCCTATCCGGAAATCAACCGCAGGCGCGCTCATGCCCTGCGGTTTTTGTTTTTCAGCCGCAGGCTATCGATCCTGTGGTTTTTATTTAACAAGGCACCCTTACAATGGATACTGACGACTATATCGACCTGTTCAATGAACTGGACGATTTTGAGCAAACAAACAATTTCATACAAAACGCCAGGCGCCGTGAGCGGTTTCCACCGCGCAACCCAAAGAAGCTGCCTGAAAATGTCCGCGAGTTCGTACACGAGCAGGACGACTCGCGCACGAACTTCGAATACACCTATCAACCTGCGCGTTTCGAGGAGTGGTGGTTGTTGGATTCATTGGGCGGCTTCTACGAGCAACAATGGATCTCGGATGTGCTGCGCCGGGTAAAGGGCGGCAAAGAGGCTTCGGTGTATCAATGCCGCGCAGGCAGCGCGATTGAGGCTGAGTTGGTGGCTGCCAAGGTCTACCGGCCCCGCTCGTTGCGTAACCTGCGCAACGATGGCATGTATCGCGAGGGACGGCCTGACCTGGACGACAACGGTCGCGTCTTGATCGAGGATGGCAAACTACACGCCATGGAAAAAAAGACCGAATATGGGCGGCAGCTAGCGCATCAGTCCTGGATCGCATACGAATTCACCAGCATGCAGACCTTGCGGGAGGCGGGCGCGGACGTCCCAGAGCCATATACGATGGCGCACAATGCCATCCTGATGAGTTATGTGGGCGATCTGGACTCCGCTGCGCCGACTTTGAGCGAAGTCAGCCTGGATCCGTCGGAAGCCGGGCCGCTGTTCGAGCGGGCCATCTACAATATCGATACGCTTCTGGCGCACGAGCGCATCCATGGCGATCTTTCGGCGTACAACATCCTTTATTGGGAAGGCGATATTACCTTGATCGATTTTCCGCAGGTGGTTTCACCGAAGACCAATAAGCATGCTTTCGCCATCTTTCAGCGCGATGTGAAACGTATCTGCGAATACTTTACGGAGCAGGGTGTGAAAACCGAGGCAAATGCACTGGCCATAGATTTATGGACATCTCGCGGGTATCGGCTTCCTTCCAGCGATCCGGAGACAGAATAAAAAAACGGGGTCAGCGATCAGCTGACCCCGTTGGATTTACCCCACAAACCAAACCCCTCGTTTCTGCGTTTTTCGCGACGCTCGTGTTGTTCATGGATTTCCTGCACGTGAGTTGACTTTTCTTCGAGAGCCGCCTCCAGCCAGGCGCGCCCTTTTTCCGCTGTCGCCAGGCTGCCTGCGCCATATGCACCCGTCTTTGTATCGTCATCCCAGGAAGGATTGGCGATCAGCGAGCCGCTCTCGATCCAATCCATGTAATAGGAGGGTGTGCTGACAAAATCAATCTCATCCACCACACGCTCCATGTGACACAGCTCAGGGCGCAGGTGAAGCAGAAATGCGGTTTCCAACTCGCAGGCATGGCCCATCCCGCCGATCTTGGACGAACGATGCTTCTCGAGCGCCGTTGCCCCGATCGGACCGGATGTATGTAAGAAAGAAGTCGCGCAAAATATACGGCGGTGCTGCTCTCCCGTATATTTCACGATGTTAACCAGGAACGACATATTCCCGCCATGACCGCTCATAAAATAAAATCGATCAAACCCGCGCGCTGCAAGAAGCTCGATGACCGCCACCCAGAAATCTTCGAAGGCGCGTCCGCCGGCGTTCATCGTACCGGCAAAGGACGAGCGATGCGTACTGACACCATATGGCATGACGGGCAATGTGTAGGCGCGCTGAGGCGGAATTGAGGCGGTCCCTTGGGCGATGGCTTCGATAATGATCGTGTCCACTGAGAGGGGCAGGTGGAGTCCGTGTTGTTCCGTATGGCCGATGGGGATCAAGATCACTTTGCCGCGTTCGGAATCCGGCGGGAGTGGGCTGGCATTTGATTGATGACTCGAGTGAGGGAGGGGAACGCAGAAAGCAGAAGGCAGTGAGCGGGATAAAAATTGCGGGTCTAGTCCTTGTGGGGTGATGCAGTAGACCCGCGTGAAACCATCCTCGCGCAGACTATTCAGTAGGTTCGCAATGTATTGACCGAAAATTGATTCTGGAAGCGCCAGTCCACTGCCGCGCCAGCCGAATGGGAATGGCGGCAGGAGTCCGATTCGGGGTGGATTACCCAGTGAAGCGGCGATCAGGTTCAAGTCGTAGCCCGAACCGAGTGGCAGGATCAGAGGTACATCCCGTCCTAATTCCGCGACCTCCGGCCAGGTCAGGTGCTCGAGGAACAGGTGGACAACACGCGCTCCGGCGCGGCGGCGCAGGCGCTCGGCGACATGGGCCGCCTGGTCGACGAGGCGGTCGCGGTGCTGCTATCTCGGGAGCGGCCCCTGCGCGATTTCGGCGCCCTGCTGCACGAAACCTG
>CAYUUJ010000416.1:0-2987 GCA_964447845.1 uncultured Anaerolineaceae bacterium | reverse complement strand
CTTACAGGAGCTTGGGACATAGGGGTTCCTCCGGATTGGTTAGAGTTGAATATCAGGTTGCTGCGAAAATACCTAAACTGTGAATTTGATTCCTGCCTGGTATCAGGCTCAACCAAGTCTAGAATGTTTTCCCGGCAGCAGTAGAAATATTGTACAACCAATCCGGCTAAAACGCAACGGAAACACCCCGGACAGGAGTACTGCCGGTGCGGAAAACGGCTTTAGCAGATTTGTGGCTACATCTTTTAGAGACGCTGATGAACGCTGAAAAACACAGATTTTTCAAAAAGATCAGCGTTAATCTGCGTTACTCAGCCTCCAAAATCCTTTAATCCGAATTCAGGTTAAAATCCATCCACATGAAACCCCGGATCGTCTTCTTGGGCTCACCCGATTTTGCCCTGCCGAGTCTACGCGCTCTCGTGAACGCAGCCGAGGTGGTCGGTGTCGTGACCCAGCCGGATCGCGCTGCCGGCCGGGGACGGGTGCTCAGACCTCCGCCGGTTAAGGTCCTGGCGCAGGAATTGGAGCTGCCTGTCTTTCAACCTGAAAAATTACGTTCGTCCGAGGCTTTGGAGCAGTTGCGCGCCTGGGCACCGGACCTGATCGTGGTGGCTGCGTTCGGACAGATCCTGAAACCCGCGCTGCTCGATCTGCCGAGCCATGGCTCACTCAATGTGCATGCCTCGTTGTTACCACGTTGGCGCGGCGCGGCGCCCATTCAGGCCGCCATCTCCCACGGGGACGAAGAGACTGGTGTGACGATCATGAAGATGGACCCAGGCCTCGACACCGGACCGATCCTCAGACAGCGCGCATTGCGCATCGCGCCGGACGATACGGCTGGTTCCGTTTCGGAGAAGTTGTCTCACCTGGGAGCGGACTTGTTGATCGAAACCTTCCCGGGTTATTTATCGGGTGAGATCAAACCGAATCCTCAACCTGAAGAGGGTGTCACATACGCACCCACGCTCAAGAAAGAGCAGGGCCGTCTTGATTTCACGAAACCCGCGCCGGAGCTGGCGCGCCACGTGCGCGCCTTCGATCCATGGCCGGGCACGTTCATGGATTTTGCCGGCGGGACCATGAAAGTCCTGCGCGCGCATGCTGAGCCGGGGGAGGCGCGGGCTGGGGAACGGCTGATCTATCAGGATCAGCCCGCGGTCGGCGCGCGCAGCGGTATGCTGGTCCTGGATGAGGTCCAGCCGGCGGGGAAAAAGCCCATGGACGGAAAAGCGTTCCTGGCGGGTGCCCGGGATTGGGTAAGCGTAACAAACTGAGTTTTTCGAGCAGGTCAACTACTAGAAACTATTATGCGTGCATCCAAATTTGTGAGGGGGGGTTTTATTAATATGAAATCATTCATCAGAAGGAGGCAGCATGTTTAACTCAAAAGTGTTCCTGGCTGAATTGATCGGTACGTTCGCGCTGGTGTTCTTCGGGGCAGGCGCCGGGATTGTAGGGGCAGGATTGCTGGCGGTCGCGCTTGCACACGGTCTGACGATCGCGGTTTTTGTATATGCCTATGGATATATTTCCGGCACGCATATCAACCCGGCGGTGACATATGCGCTGGCGTTGAATGGAGATCTCAAATGGGATAAGGCGATCGTATCCTATTGGGTGCCTCAGCTAGCCGGGTCGTTCCTCGCCGCGCTTTTGTTGACGAGCATGGTGGGCGATATCTCCGCCGGCGCCACGGTGGGTGCAATGACCGCCTCGGCGCCGATCTGGGCGGCTGTCGTGGAGGCCTTGTTGACTTTCTTCCTCGTCAACACCATCCTGCATACGGCGGTCGCAGGCAAAGCCGGTCCGTTTGCAGGCTGGGCGATCGGGACGACTGTGGCGGTCGCCATTCTCACAGGCGGTCCGCTGACCGGCGCCTCATTGAATCCGGCGCGTACTTTCGGACCGGCAATTTTTTCGGCGCCAAGTCTCGCCAATCCGAATACCTACGTGATCTATCTGTTCGGACCCTTGATCGGCGCTACGCTCGCGCTGATCGCATATAACTTCCTCAATGGTCCAACTTCTTCTACAGCGGCATCCCCCAAACGGAAACCTGCGGCGAAGAAAGCCGCATCCCGCAGTAAGTAAATTGTGTGATGCTTTCCCGACAGGACTGGTTCAATACCAGTCCTGTTTTGTTATAAAATAAAGATCAACGGAGGCAGGATGTCAAAATACGTCGCGGCGATCGACCAGGGCACCAGCAGTACGCGTTGTATGATCTTCGATCACGGGGGAAATACAGCCGCCCTCGATCGAAAGGAACATCAGCAAATTTATCCAAAACCGGGTTGGGTGGAACATGACCCGCTGGAGATCTGGGAACGGACCCGGGCAGTGACGGCCGGCGCGCTGGCGCGCGGCAAGATCGACCCAAAAGATATCGCTGCCATCGGCATCACCAATCAACGCGAGACCACAGTCGTGTGGGATAAGAAAACCGGCCAACCCATTTACAACGCCATCGTCTGGCAGGACACACGCACCGATGCGATCTGCGCTGACCTTGCGAAAAACGGCGGACAAGACCGCTTACGCTCGAAGACGGGCTTGCCGTTGGCCACTTATTTCTCCGGTCCCAAGATCAAATGGATCCTGGATACCGTCCCCGGAGCGCGGGGGAAAGCCGAGGCGGGAGCGTTGTTATTTGGCACGATCGACTCCTGGCTCATTTGGAATCTCACAGGCGGTGTGCATGTAACAGACGTAACCAATGCCTCGCGCACGCTTTTGATGAATTTACAAACTCTTGACTGGGACGAGGAGATATTAGATATCATGGGCATCCCGCGCGGGATGTTGCCAGAAATCCGCTCCTCATCTGAAATTTATGGCGATGTAGGGAAAGATAATCGCCGCGCTGAGTCTGTCGAAGCGCTCTCAATCCTCCATGGCATCCCCATTGCCGGCGATCTCGGCGATCAGCAGGCCGCCTTGTTCGGACAGACCTGTTACGACGCGGGCGAGGCCAAGAATAC
>CAYUUJ010000415.1:0-2991 GCA_964447845.1 uncultured Anaerolineaceae bacterium | reverse complement strand
GTTAGGCCGGCCGTGGGCAGTGCGCATCAGCCCGGCTGGAGAGGTATATGTGGTGGATGGCGGCGATCAGAACGAGTTCTGGCCGGATCGCGCCCGTATCTTGAAGCTGGATCCGAATGGCGCAGTGCTGGCTTCCTTCGGCTCGTATGGGAGAGAACCCGGTCAATTTATTTGGCCGCATACGATCGCACTGGGTCCGAATGGCGAGATCTATATCGGTGAAGTTTCGACCGGGATGCGAATACAGAAATTTATTAAGAAATAGGTTTGCCGTAAATCCAACACGAAGTCATCAAATGTTTTTCCCTCTGGTGTGTTCGAGACTTGAGTGCTTAATGAACCTCCAACTTCCCGTGTCATCCTGAGGAAGCTGAGGATGTCGCAAAGCGACGTCCGGCGACCGAAGGTCTCATTCAAACGGGGGTAACGCGCCTGTCATGGCCCGTGCGCCAAATGGCGAACATGCGTTATCAATGAGAAGACGCCCTGGTATTTTAACCAGGGCGTCTTTTGTTTTACAGGGATAGGTTTTAACGAGACGACATTCGTTCTTCAACAGGATTGCCCTGTCAATAGCATCTCACGGACAAGTGGGTGTCAATGGAAACTGCTCTAGGAATGCCTGGCAGGCAGCGGTTGCTGTGCCTGCCACATCCACGACCACAGATGGCACAGGGGTGGCCGTTCGGCTCGGGACAGGTGTGGACGTGAAGACCGTCTCACAACTTGCGGGCAGGCCATGCAGGCTGATCGCGAATGGGCCGAGGAAGGTTCCATCCTTATCCAGTGTCCCCTGGCTGTTCGGGGCCAGGTCAGTCAGGCGTTGAGCATCCGGTCCGATCTTGCAAGCACCGTCAACACAAGCGACCGTGAATTGACCGCCCACGCCCTCATACGCAACGATCATGACTCGTCCCGCAAGCCGGGCGATGAACCCATTGGGACTTGAAACTTCGACCCATTTCTCCGCGGGCAGCAATGAATTGATGACGATCTCCCCGTGAAAAAGCATGACCTCATCCCCGGGTTGTCCTGCGACGGTATTCGTTATCTCGACGACTTGAATTCTTGAATTTGTTCTTAAGAAAATATCAGCGCCATCCGGCAGGAGAACACTGGGCGGACAGGCTGAGTCGGTTTGGAGACCGGTCTGTACAGATAACGTAGGTATGGCGGTTGCTACTGGTGCGGCATTTTGAATGGGAGCAGGTCCGCAACCAGCAAGTGCGATTATTGCAAGCAGAGCCAGGCAGAAAGATCGTTTCATCATGTCCTTGTTATGACCCGGATATATTTTCCTCAGACTAAGGGAGGCTCAGTTGAGCAAGACATCCCCGGATTGCTTCTCATGGTAGCACAATATGACCCGAGCTTCAAGAGCAGCATCCCAGCAGGTCCATTTCCTTATACGCCGCACTACCTGAACGGCGGCGGCTGGATAACACCATAGGTGCTATAAAGCCGTCGTGCTATAATATTCACCGACTTGAAAAATTAGCGGGCGAGTTTGGTATGTGAGTTTGTCGCATATCGCAGAAAGAGGCGGAAAGCCATGTCAGTGCATCCGGGGAATCCCAGCTGGTGGAGGCTTGCCAATCTGCTTGCCCTCGCACTTATTTTCATTACCGGCGCCTGTAGTTTTTTTTCCACGCCCGCACTTGATTCGCGCAGCACGCCGACAGACACAGGCGATTGCCTGGGGTCCGAGACATGGACGATTGAGTTCGGCCGCGAAGGGGGCATTATGGGTCTTACGCAGTCCCTTGAGTTGAGCAGCGACGGCAGCCTGATCGCCCAGGACCTGCAGGCGCAGAAGTCCTTCACCAAAACCCTGGACCCAACGCAACTCTCTGAAATCGAGCATCAACTCGCGCAAGCCTGTCCGTTCGAAACGCAGAAAACGGAACAGACTTGCGCGGATTGTTTTTTTTATGATCTGATATTCAGGACGAACGGGGCTCGCTACCAGGCGCAGGTTACAGACCTCTCCATACCCCCAAACCTGCAACCGCTCATCCAGACGTTGACCGGCCTGCTGGATGAAACCATCGTCCGCTGAGGAGGACATTCCATGTCACGTACTCGCACTACGCTGCAATTTTTTCTTTCATCGCTCACCATTTTTTCCGTCATCTTTGCGCTGACGAATCCCAACGCCGCCGGCGCGAGCCCGGCCGCGCAGTCCGGGGATGGACTGAAGCGAGAGTACAGCGAAAGCACCGGCAAGGTTAGCTTCATCAGCCCGGCGAACGGCCGGCCGATGACCGCGCAGAAGGCGCTGGACCTTTCGCCAAGCGCGCGCGTCGCGGATCCGGCCAGGGCGTATGTGGATCGCTTCGGGCCCGAGTTCGGCCTGAAAGATCCAGCCGGGGAATTGACCACGCTCCGCGATGATCACTCGGAAGATGGGCGGGTGACGGTTCGTTACCAGCAAATCTACCGGGACATCCCGGTGATGGCGGGCGAGTTGATCGTCAATACCAACGAACAGGGCGATCTATACTCGATCAACGGCGAAGTATCGCCGGAATTATCCCTTTCCACCAACCCGGGTCTCGACGCCGATCAGGCGCGCGAGATCGCGTTGCAGAGCATGGCGAAGCGCTATCAGAAGGCAGAGGCGGACTTCATTGTCTCGGAACCCGCGTTGTGGATCTATGATCCGCGTCTGCTGGGACCGGACAGCGGTCCGGCTGCGCTTGTCTGGCGCATGGAAGTGCAGGCGCTTGACAGCGCGGCACCCATTAACGAGTTGATCCTGGTGGATGCCCAGCGTGGGGATATCTCGCTGAGCTTCAATCAAATCGATACGGCCTGGTCCAGCGGAAATGTGAATTCAGATGTGGGCCGGCCTGCACAGCAGGATGAAGCGACACCCACCGCGACGGAGATTTCCGTTACTGAAACGCCGGCGCCCACGGACGCGGTCGAACCGACTGCGACGCCGATGCCGACGAATACGGAGATGCCCGCCGACACCGTCACTCCGAC
>CAYUUJ010000414.1:0-2999 GCA_964447845.1 uncultured Anaerolineaceae bacterium | reverse complement strand
CAGCTGCGGCCAGGAGCTCGTTGGAAAAAACGAAACGTACAGGGCAAAGTCCCGCACAGAATGAGATGGTTTAAGGGTGCCGTTCGATACGTCCAGCATATACCCCAATTTTTTAAGCGTGTAGAACGAAAGGCCCGCCGGTAGAAAGACGTGCACCAGCAGCGGATCAGCCTGAATGCCCAACCCTTGCAGAGCGGTCACCAGAGAGGGGGAGAAAAAATTGTAATACTTGAAGAAAGCCAGCACGCCGAGGTTGACCAACAAGGTCAAACCCAGCAGAAAACGTTTGTTCCCTGTTCCGCCAGCCATGCGTTGGGCAAGGAAATAATCCACCAGCGTGGAGGCGCCCAGCATAATCACATACCACGGATGTGCCCAGCCATAAAACACATAACTCGCCAGCAGCAGCAGCGCATTCTGCCGGCCATGCTCTGTTGTGAGCCAATACAATATGAAGACAATCAAAAAGAAGAGCAGAAAATCAAAGCTGGTGAAGCTCACTTCTGCTCCTCATCCTTCACCAAAACCATGACCCTGAACGCCTCGGCATACACCAGATCTTTTTCCTTTCCCACTTCCCCGGCCCATTCGCGAATATTCTTTTCAGGATCTTCGCTTAATTGACTGGTGTGCTTGCGCAGGGCTTCGATCTTGATGTCTATTACCGCGCTGATGTCGACCCAGGTCTCAGACTGATCTGCGCCGTGGACGTATAACCGTTTGACCTCGTGCGGTTCATACCCCGCCTCGAGCAGGTCGGTGAACATCAGCCGCGATCCCGCTGACGGGAAGACCGCGCTGACCGCCGCCTCGGCCGCAGCGCGATGGTCGGCGTGGTTGATGTAATCGCTGCCATAGAACCAGCCACCCGGGTTGCCGCTGAAAACGACCTCGGGTTTGAATTGACGGATCAGGCGGGTCAACTCTTTGCGCAAGGGGAGGGTGGCTTCCAGCTCGCCATCCGGATAATTCAGAAAGATCGTCTCCTCGACGCCCAGAACCGCGTTGGCTGCGCGCTGCTCGGCCTCGCGTAGCTTTGCCAGCACCGGCTTGTACTCCGCGCCTCTCGCAGGATCGTTCGACCCCGAGTCGCCGCTGGTGATGACCACACACACGATCTCACAGCCGGCTGCAGCCCATTTGGCGAGCGTGCCGCCGATCGTATATTCCTGGTCATCCGGATGGGCGTGGATACTCATGGCGCGTTTCGGTAAAAATTCTGTTTCCATATAAACCTCTCCAGCATGTCATTGCAAGCCCCGAACCCGCGCAGTGCGTAAGTGGGCGTGGCGATCTCCGTGTTGAAAGAGGAGATTGCTTCTCGAAGACTCGCCTTGACATGATTAATTCATTCCTCGATGAAATCCTCGAGCTCGTTCGCCAGCAGTTTGGTAAATATCGTCTTCCCTTCAAGGGTCATATGATGCGGGTCGGAAAAATGTTCGGATCCGATCCCCTCCACCCATGCCAGATCAAGCAGGGGAATGGCCCTTTCTGCCAGATAATCGGTCAGATCCGTCATGTATATTTCCAATCCATCCGGCTCCGATGCAAGATTGGGGAAAATACGGATCGGGGCGCGAACGAAGATCAGTTGAATGCCCCGCTGGTTTGCCAGACGTATGATCTCCGGCAGAAATGAGCGTTCCACTTGAACGGCAAAGTTCAATCGTTCCGGAGCATACAAGTCCTGTTCTGCTTGAATAACGGAAGCCGCAAAAATATCAGGTTGGATATCACTCAATCTGTTTTGCATGGTATCGTCCGCACATTCAGCATCGCAATCTGCCAGGGCGGGCAGGCTATGGCGCAGGCCGGCATCCAGTGACTCGCGTATCTCGGCGCGATACGTGTAAAGCGGGAAATACATTTCCGCGGCCGCCTGGAGCGGACTCACCTGCACCAGGTAAGCCCTTTCCAATAACAATGCATCATTCGGACTGGCAAATTTTTCGATCAACCCGAAATATGGGCCGGTGGCGCGAAAAGTCGGAGCGGTCAGCAAGGTATCGCGGAACAAGATGACCAAATAGCGCGGCGGGGGATTCGAGGGAACAATGTTGGATTTGACGGCCAGATACCATAACGCGGATGCAGAACCGGGTATATCCATTTTGTACGTTGTCAGGTTGATCTCTTCTTCAAATGCAACCTCGTCCACTCCCTTGGTGAGGATCGAATCACCGAGCAGAACAATTTTAGGTTTCAGTTGCCGGATCTCATGCATATACAGCTTGCTTACGTCCCTGTCAAAAGTCGGCCCGGGTGGATGAGGATACGGGCCGTTGAAAAAAACAGGGAGCGTGAGCGCAGCAGCCAGCGAGATAAACGCCGATAAGACCGCGAAACGGAGAGTGAAATGCATCGCGGCCTGATTTTACCTGAAAGCGGAATTAGCCGCACATGGCGAAAGTATTTCCCCAATTGGCGATAAATTTGCCCTGGAATCGTTCGCCAGTTTCTGTGCGCAAGTTGAATCCGCCGTTTATCGGTATGCCCTGCTCGACGCGCCCGAAGGATACGCGTCCAGCCAATGGCTGGAGTGGATCGAGCTGTGATACGGAATAGGCGAAACCCAGCCTGCCAGTTTCATCAGGGAATGAAAATGCAACGGGGAGTAGGATGTCGGGTGACTGCCAGATTGAGATCGTGATGGTATTTGACTGATCATAAGGAATGGATACAGTAAATGCGGCCCCGTCCCATGGCGCGCAGTCGCGGGTGACGGTGGCGGCAAAAATCGTCGTGCTCTCCACCCATATTGGGGAAAGACGCCAAATGATGACCGCCGCCAGGATTAAAAGGCCGATCACAACAAAAAGCCAGATTCGATTTATCATTTTCACATCTCCTTGCATCACTGACGTCCGGTCGCCTGCTCTTGTTCCGCGCAAACAGCCGCCCTGCCCGGCAAAATCGGAATAACTTGGCTTTCGAGTACAATATCTTAATCCCCAAGGAGCATACACTAAATGCCAATCACCCTCGACGGTTCGTCT
>CAYUUJ010000413.1:0-3002 GCA_964447845.1 uncultured Anaerolineaceae bacterium | reverse complement strand
AGAATTCCACTAATACCCGCGGTAAAAGTATAGGCCGATACGAGAAAACCAAATAGCGCAGACCCGGCCTGTGACAATCCGACCATTGGCGGGCAGCAACCGCATGATGGCCATTAAGGTGGTTGTCTTTCCGGATCCGGACTCGCCGACCAATCCAAGGGTTTGCCCTGGTAGCACGTCGAACGAGACATCTTCCAGGGCGCGCGCGATCTGACCATCAGGCAGATTAAATTCTGTTGTCAGGTTGCGCACCGAAAGTAATGGTTCGGTCATTCAGTAACGCGGCTTTCAACCATGACCATATTTCCTTCACCTTCCAGGTGGTGGCCGGTTAAGCGGGGGTTTAACATTTCTTCCAGCACATTGCCAAGCAAGACACAACCCAGCGTGACCCACACGATCGCCAGGCCGGGGGGCAAATAAAACCACCAGGCGCCGTTGGTGATCGCGCTGCGATCGAACGCAAAGTTCAGCATTGTCCCCCAGGAGGGCTGAGTCGGGTCGCCAAGACCGAGGAACGCGAGACCAGATTCGACCAGGATGGCGGTCGAGAGGATCAAGACAGTATTGGCCACGATCAAGGGCATGATCTGAGGCAGGATGTGCTTGCGGATGATATGTCCATCACCTGCCCCAATCGCCCGCGCCCGAGCCACGAATTGGCGCTCTTTAATGGTTAACACTTGCGATCGGATCAGACGGGCAGTGCTGGTCCAGTAGAGTAACCCGATCACGAGCGTCAAAACAACCAAAGGGGAAATACTCAAATCCATCTGGCGCAAAGTGGCTACCAGAACTAAGATCAGCGGTAGATCCGGGATCACCAACAGGATATCGGTGATACGCATCAACAGGTTGTCCACCCGCCCGCCGAAATAACCCGCCATGATCCCAAAGAAACTGCCGACGAACATGGCTACGAATCCAGCTAAAAAACCTACGCTGAGGGAAATGCGCGCGCCATAAACGAGCTGAGCCCACACATCGTGTCCGGCATCATCCGTGCCAAGCGGATCATGGATCGTTGGCGGGGTAAAGGTCAAGCCACGGCCGCTCTCGTCGCGGATCACTTCGGTCGGTGAGTAAGGTGTCAACAGGGGAGCAAAGATGGCAACAAAAAAAGTCGAAAAAACCAGGAACGCTCCCACTAGCCCCAGGCGGTTGCGACGGAAGGCCCGCCAAAAGTCATTAAGATTACGTTTGAACCGAGTCCAGTTTTCGGTCATGTTAATTCGCTTTAACCCGGGGGTCGAGCACGACATACAATGCATCTGCGAGCATGTTGGCGACGATCACACTGACGGCCAACAACAAGAATGCACCTTGCAGAAGCGGATAATCCTGCTTCACAAGGGCAGTCTGGAAAAGCTGACCCAGCCCATCATACGAAAAAACAGTTTCTATATAGATGGCGCCCGAAACTGTGAAACCCAAATTGAGAGCGATCAATGTCACGATCGGGAGCATGGCATTTTTCAAAGCATGTTTCCACAATACCTGCCAATGACTCATACCTTTGGCCCTGGCGGTAAGAATGTAATCTTCGCTCAATACTTCAAGGATCGATGAGCGCATGATCAGCATATATTCGCCCAGATACAAGATCGTCAAGGTGAGCGTGGGCATGAAGAGATGCCGCGCCAGATCGGGCAGCACGGTGTAAAGTGGTTTTCCGGTATTGGCAGGACTGACAATGCCGCCTGTGGGCAGTCCAAACCACGTGCTACCGGCCGCCAGGAGGATGATCCCAAGCCAGAAGGTTGGGATGGCCCAGGCGATCAAAGAGAAGGTCAGGGCACCGACGTCGATGGCTGTCTTTCTCTTCCAGCCAGCCAGGAGGCCCAATGCGACTCCAAAAACGATCGAAAGCACCTGACCTATTCCGATCAACAGAACCGTGTTCCATAATTTCGACATCAGGATTTCGCTCACGGGACGGCGTAACGACCAGGAGACTCCTAGATTGCCGCGCGCCCATTGCCCTAAAGTATCGAAAAATTGGTCGGGGAAGATCGGTTTGTCGAGCCCAAACTGTTCGCGCAAGGCTTGTTGGGTCTCAGCCGAGATACGCACATTACGCCCCACTACCGCGCGCACCGGGTCTCCGGGCAGGACGCGAAATAAAACGAAATTGATCACGACCACCACCAGGATCGTCAGCACTGAAAACCCCAGCTTGCGGAGCAGGTAATCGCGGCGGTTCATACTGATTCATTCACCACAGATCAACACACCTGTGCCTGCGGCATAGTGCAGGCAGATGAACGTGCGGATTGGATAATGATTCTCCCTGTTTATCTGCGTTTATCTGTGGTTGGAAATTCTTTTAGTTCACTGCACAGGTTCAACGTTCAACAGCGACAAGCCGGCCTCGATCCCGATCGGGGACCCGATAAATCCGGTGAAGCGGTCCGAGCGATAAGCCTGGAGTAGATTTTCGTAATACAGTGTTATGTAAGGCCGATCATTGAACGCCATTTCCTGCATGGTCCAGACCATCTGCTGACGTTCCGTTTTGTCCACAGCTTGTTGCTGGTCCAGGTAGAGCTGGTCGTATTCAGGATTGTGATACCCGCTGTCGCTCCATCCGCCTTCGACAAATTGCTCGGTGGTCATTACGCTCAGGATAAAATCCGGGTCCGGGTCGGGCCCCCAGCCCCAGATGACCAGGTCATAATCGCCGGCCGGGGTGGTGGCGGCGATCAGACTATCCGGATCCACGGCTTCGGGCGTGGCCTTCATACCGGCCTGGCCGAACCAGTCCGCCATCATATCGGCGATACGCGGATAAGTGGACGAATCGGATGGGAATTGCAGACGGAATTCAAGGGATACACCGTCCCTGGCGCGTACACCATCGGCACCCATGCTATACCCAGCTTCCTCGAGCACGCGGTTGGCTTCGTCGAGGTTGAATTCAACGTCCGTGATATTTGGGTTGTGCCAGAATCCACCGCCTAATGTCGGTGGGACGATGGTATCGGCCGGCGAGGCCAGTCCCT
>CAYUUJ010000412.1:0-3015 GCA_964447845.1 uncultured Anaerolineaceae bacterium | reverse complement strand
GTTTATCGAGATGAGCAACCAGGTGGAGGCGGAAAAAGCCATCAGCCTGTTCAATGGTTATCAACTGGGCGACCGCCAGCTAAAGGTCAACCTGGCACGGCCGAAGGAAGAGAAGGGGCGCGGCGGGATTGGGAATCGAGGTACCGGCCGCGGCCATAAACCGCAGCGCGGCGGCGGCAAGCGTTATTAGTCCGCTTGAACGTAAAAATAATTTCTCCCCGGTCTGTGGATCGGGGAGATTTTTTTTGAGAGCAGCACGCGGATAACGCGGATCAGGCGGATTCTCGCGGATTAATTTTAAAAAATATCCGCGGTAATTCGCCGCAGGTCCGCGTCCTCCGCGTGCCGTTTTGGATAACAAGGTAAAATTCCTACATGCCCGTTGATCTGCATCTCTTCTCCTCCCCCGGCGAAGATGGAGACATTCGTTACATCATCGAAGCCTGCCGCCCATATCTGGAAGGCAAGCCGGATGCCAGCGTGGCTTATATGCCGCTGGCGTCCTTGTATGCTGAACGATGGCTGGAGGAAACAGACAGTTTTTTCAAGGGTCTGGCAAAGCTTGAGCTGATCAACACCGAATTGATGGCCCTGCCGGAGATCGAAAAAATCCTGCGTGACTGCACGCTGGTCTTTATCCCCGGCGGAAATACTTTTTTACTAAATCATAGACTGCAGATCAGCAAGATCATGCCTTATCTGCGCAAGAAGGTCCAGGCCGGCCTGCCCGTGGTGGCCTTCAGCGCCGGGGCGATCTTATGTGGACCTAATATCCTGACCTCCAGCGATCTGAACACGGTGGGCACGTCCATTTTTGAAAGCTTGAATGTAACGCCCTTCAACTTCTTCGCACATTACGCCACTGATGCGCACGGACAGTCCGTGCAGGATGCGTGGCTGGCGGATTACCACTTTTTCCACGATAACCCGGCCATCATGCTCTGCGATGGGGCACACGTAAAAGTCGATGGAAAAAAGACAAGCCTGGTGCGCGGCGAGGCGTGGATCCTGCGCAAGGACCAGGAAAAAGAAATGATCGAATCAGGCTCGATCATCCAATGAAGTTTACCGACCCAACCATTTGATCCAAGGAGTGAATTCCCATGACCGAAACCAAACTTCCCGAGTCATCTGACGAATTAATGACCGATATTGAACGCGAATGGAACGCGCTGATGGCCGTGGTGGACCGTCTCACTCCGGAACAGATGACCAGCCCTGATGAAGGCGGCTGGTCACCGAAAGACAACCTGGCTCACCTGGGCGAATGGATGAACGTGTTGATGGGCTACCACATGGATAAACGCCCATCCCATGAAGTACTGGGCGTCGCTCCCGAGGTCACCGAAGCCTGGGATATGGAAGTCATCAACCCCGTCTTGTTCGAACGCAACCTTGAACGGTCCACCGCTGAAGTTTTGTCTGAATTGAGGGGTGTTTATAACGAGTTGTTCGGAAAACTGAAATCCATGCCGTTTGAAGAGCTGCTCAAGCCGCGGCATGCCGACGATCCCGAAAAGCGCCCGATGTTGCTTTGGGTGCTGGGTGACACCACCGAACACTTTGCGGAACACCGCGAGACTATCGAGAAGAGGTTATAAGTTTTCCGTGGAAGATCTACTCGAGATACCTGGAGAATTAACGCAAAGACGCAAAGTTTAAAAATTAAAGACCATTCACGACACGGTGGATACCATGTTTGACCAGTCGTTGGCCGAAGTTTATTACCAATCCAAGCTTTAGCCCTGTCAAGCGCAGATATGTCAGTATTTGGGATTCAAAGATTGGATTGTGTTGCACAACAGCTTTGCACTCGACGATGACAAGTTTGCCTACGAGTAAATCCAACCTCATTGGCGTACTCATGATCCTTCCTTTGTAGGATATCGGCACAAGTTTTTCGCGCTCAACCTGTATGCCTCTACTTTGGATTTCGAGTGCAAGAGCATCCCGGTATACACTTTCAAGCAAGCCTGGGCCGCCCAGAGTGCGGTGGACTTCAATGGCTGCATCCACAATAATATTGCTCAATTGATTTTCATTCATTTATCCCCCTTAAACCCCGGCGTCTTTGCGCCTTTGCGTTAAAACCCCATCAATCTACCACATCAATAGTTTATAGGTCAGAAATCGTCATCTCCACCGCCGGCGTCGCTTCCCTGATCCGGCAGCGCGGATTCGATCTCCTCCGGGCTTTGCCCTGACTCCAACCGATCCACCACATCGTCGAACTCCGGCGGCAGTTCCTCGCCCATCTGCTTTCCCATTTTACGCATCATCTGCCCCATCGCTTTGGGATCTTCCTCGAGACCCTCAAAGCCCGAGAGATCATCGCTCATAGTCTCCATGCGGCTTTCCTCGGATTTGGCAATGCGTACGCGCGGCACGCGGCGTTTTACAGCCTCGCTGCCGCAATGAGTGCAGTGCACGGGGCGGCTGCCATATTCGCTATAGCTCATGAACACGTCGAATCGCTGCTGACAGTTCAAGCAGACGTAGTCATAGGTGGGCATGGGTATATTTTACTGCGACTTGTTGCACAATGTCATTTTGGTACAATACTTCCATGACATCCGATCCCGCATTCGACCTCCATCACCCAAGCCCGTTATTGATCGTCATCTCCGGCCCATCCGGCTCGGGCAAAGACACGGTGGTACGGCGCATGATAGAGTTGGGCCTGCCGTTTCATTTTGTGGTCACCACCACCACGCGTCCAAAGCGCGCCAATGAGAAGCACGGCCGGGATTACTGGTTCGTTTCCAAGGAAGAGTTCGCGCGCATGATCGAACATAACGAGTTGATCGAATACGCCGTCGTTTACGGCGATTACAAAGGCATACCCAAGGCGCAAGTGCGCGAGGCGCTGGCCAGCGGCAAGGATGTACTGATGCGTTTGGACGTCCAGGGCGCCGAGACAGTCCGCAAGCTGGCCCCGGACGCGCTTCTGATCTTTGTCACCACCGAGAACGAAGAGGAATTGGTGCGCAGACTTCAGTTACGCAAGACCGAGAC
>CAYUUJ010000411.1:0-3019 GCA_964447845.1 uncultured Anaerolineaceae bacterium | reverse complement strand
CAAGGCATCCCGTGGAAGGGCAATTATTCCTCGTGGCTCTCGCAAAAGAGTCAGCGCATCGAACAGGAAGAGAAGAGCGAGTCCAAGCGCCAGAAGACACTCGAGCGCGAGCTGGAATGGATCCAAATGTCCCCCAAGGCGCGGCAGGCCAAAGGCAAAGCGCGCGTCACAGCCTTCGAAGATCTGTTGAGCCAGGAAGCCGAGAAGCGCCGCGAGGACCTGGAGATCTACATTCCGCCCGGTCCGCGGCTCGGGGACGTGGTGTTCGAGTTTGACGGCCTGACGAAATCCTTCGACGACCGGCTGATCCTGGAAGCGTTCTCTGCCACGGTTCTCCCGGGCTCGATCATCGGCATCATCGGTCCCAACGGCGCGGGCAAGACCACGCTGCTCAGGATGATCATCGGCACGGAAAAGCCGGACAGCGGTACGGTCAAGATCGGCGAGACTGTCAAGCTGGCGTACGCGGACCAGTCACGCACGCTCGATCCGGATAAATCGGTCTACGAGGAGATCTCGGGCGGCGCGGAACAGTTGACGCTCGGCAATCGCAAGATCAACTCGCGGGCGTATGTATCATCGTTCAACTTCCTCGGCACCGACCAACAGAAGAAGGTCGGCACACTCTCCGGCGGCGAACGCAACCGCGTGCATCTGGCGAAGACTCTCACCGAAGGCGCCAACGTGCTGCTGCTGGATGAGCCCACCAACGATCTGGACGTCAACACACTGCGCGCGCTAGAAGAGGCGCTCGAAGAATTCGCCGGCTGCGCGGTGGTTGTCAGCCACGACCGCTGGTTCCTGGACCGCATCTGCACGCACATCATCGCCTTCGAAGGGGATTCCCAGGCGAAGATGTATTTGGGAAATTGGTCTGATTACGAAGCGTATTTGAAAGAGAAATTCGGGAAGGACCTCACACCGCATCGCGTGAAATATCGGATGTTGAAACGGTAATTCGAAGATAGGCGCTGTTATTGTAAGGGCGGTTCATGAACCGCCCTTACAATAACAGCGCCGGTTGATGGGATGACAAAGGGCGGGGTCTCCCCGCCCCTACGTCGCCGGAAATTATAGATCAACCATGCCCCTATCCGACCTGTTCAAAAAACCTGCATCGAAGGCTACCTCCTCAATGGCCGAAGAATTTGGCGCACCTGAATTACAAAAAGACAGGGTCGAGGCAGCAACGAAAGTGATGGGGATTTTCGATCGCCATTTTAGAGGTCCGCAGGGATCGCACATCGGAACGGTTCTCTCCGCCGCCGCGTGGCTGACCGGGACCAGCCTGTATCGGTCGTTCGGATACGAGCATCAACCCGAACCCGGCACGGTGGTGCTGTCTGAGATCGCCAACGTGGAAGGGCCGAAGCTGCTCAATCTCTTCCTTTTTTTCCTATTCCAAAACGGCTTGCGGATCAAACCGGACCAGTTCATCCTGGAAACGCCCGATGGATACAAGCCTTTGAAGACCATCACCGAAATCCAGGCCGCGCATCAGGACGAGTACAACCAGATTATGAAGAAACACGGACTGAATTACGTGGATGGCGCCAGGTCCGGGATCGTGGTCTGTTCCATGCTGGTCACAATTCACTGCGTGGACAAAAAGGACATGGATCCGCGGCTGGCGGCCGGGATGGTGTCGATGGCCGTCGTCGAGGGGACGAAGACCGCCCCGCCGGCGTTGCAATCGGCCGTATAAAACGTTAAATTCACGTAGGGGCGAGGTCCTCTCGCCCCGGATTGTGGACAACCCCGGGCGGGAAGACCCAGGGCGGGGAGACCCCGCCCCTACATTGCCATCGGAGATCAAAATGACCTCAACTGCCAAAAGCATCTTCTATTACAGCTTCTACATGTTCGTCATGGGATTGGGATTGCTGTTTTTCCCTCACCAGCTGCTGGGTCTTTTCGGATTTGAATTAAATGACGATCTTTGGATACGCATGCTGGGACTGCTGACTTTCTGCGCCGGCATGTTGTATTTCTATTGCGGTCGCACGGATCAAACAGGCTTCTTCCGTGTCACGATCCCCGAACGCATTGTCTTCTTTCTGGGGACGATCGGCATCGTCCTGTTCTGCGGGGCGGACCCGATGCTGGCGGCGGTCGGCAGCGTGGACCTGCTCGGCGCGCTTTGGACGGCTTTTACATTGCGCAAATAACACCCGGCGAACGGAGAAATATCCTTTAGAATCGGGGGGAATGCGCGCCATCCATTCCTCAAAGATTTAGCCTGCCAATGCCGAAAAGAAAAGACCCCACCTCGGGATTGACCGTCGTCATCCCTGTCTACAACGAAGCGGAATCCCTGCCGGGATTCCTGCCGGAACTGATCGCGGCTTGCAAGGCGAACAAATGGCAGGTCATTTTCGTGGATGATGGCTCGCAGGATGGGACCGCCGCCATCCTTTCGTCGCTGAAGAGCAAGCCTTTTGTGAAGGTCCTCCATCACGCCCTCAACCGCGGCTATGGGGGCGCGCTCAAAACCGGGATCGCACTGGCGGATACGCATTATGTATTAACCATGGACGGCGATGGGCAGCATCGCCTGGCCGATGTCGAGTCCATCTACAAATTTGCCGTGAAAAATAACGCCGATATGGTGATCGGGGATCGGGGCAAACTGAATGAGGCCGGCCCCTGGCGGGGCTTTGGGAAGTGGTTGATCCGCGTCTTTACAAAACTGCTCATGCCGCTTCCGATCCGGGACCTGAACTCCGGCTTCAAGATCTATCAGACCAAGCTGGTGAAGAAATATGCACGCATCTGCCCGAACTCGATGGCCTTCAGCGATGTGATCACATTAACTTTCATCAGCCGGGGAAACCTGGTGCTTGAGCATCCCATCCAGGTGTTGAAACGGAAAGGCGGAAGTAGCACCATCGGAGTCCACACCGCCTTCGAAACCATCTTTGAGATCTTGAATTTGGCGATGCTGTTTAATCCGCTGAAGGTATTACTGCCGATCTCCATCCTTTCGATCCTGGCCGGCCTGGCGTGGGGAATCCCGATC
>CAYUUJ010000410.1:0-3022 GCA_964447845.1 uncultured Anaerolineaceae bacterium | reverse complement strand
CGATTCAGTGGTATTGCGGGTGAAAATAAGCTGATGGGAATCCGGCGCGTTAATGAAATTCGCCACGGCAACCCGCCCGCGCTCGTACAAGGCGGTCGCCTCCTCGGCCAGCACATGAATGCCGCGATGGATGTTGGCATTCGAGTAACGATAGAAATTGTCCATCGCCTCGATTACGGCCAGTGGTTTTTGTGAAGTAGCCGTGGAATCAAGATAGACCAGCGGAATGCCCGGGTGGACTTCGCGCTGGAATATGGGAAATTCCTGACGAATGCGGGAAACGTCGAGACTCATGGAGAGAGCAGAGATCAGGTGATTAGGAATTAGGAATTAGGAAAAAGGGATCAGGAAATTTTGACCTGCAACCAACCCTTTTTGATACTTCCCAAATTACCCTATTGCCCTATTACCTTTTTCCTTACTGCCTAATATTCCGAGAATGCTTTTTCTTTCTTACCGGCTTTCTTGCCGAGCGCGGCGCGAATATGTTCCGAATTAAGCGGATACCATAAAATGCGATCGGGGACCATCCAGCCGTCCGTGAGAAATACATTGGAACGGAATTGGACCGCCACCATCTTAATATCCACCTGCACCACGATACCCTTGATCCAGCCGCGTACGCGATCGCCGTTCTTTTCGTGATCACAATAGACTTCAACCGCATCGCCCACCTGGAAGGCATATGCGCCCCCCGGTGCCTTCATATAGGCAAATTGTGTGCCGCGGCTTGAGCGCGGATTGCGGTTTTCCCCTTTTGGAGAGGCTCCGGCGGACTTGGCAGCAGGAGTACGACTAACGCGAGTATTTGCCATTTGCTATCCTTACTTTGATTGATTTTGCTGAACAACTGAGTGCCGACCTTTCGGCCTCGCCCTTCCCGGTGGGAAGTTAGATACTCATCTTGCCAGCAATGTATTGCTGAAATCGTTCGCGCACACCTTCAAACGGTATGCGCTGGAAGATCGGGTCGAAGAAACCCTCCACGACCAACTTCTCAGCTTCATGAAGTGGAAGGCCGCGCGACCTGAGATAAAAAAGCGGTTCTTGTTCCAACTTGCCCACGGTCGCTCCGTGTGTACAGCGGACGTCATCAGCCAGGATCTCCAGGCCGGGAATGGAATCGGCGCGCGAGCCTTCGCTCAGGACCAGGTTCCGATTGGCTTGATAACCATCGGTTTTCTGGGCGCCAGGCGCTACGTAGATCATGCCCTGCCAGACCGAACGACTCTTGCCTTTGAGTGCGCCTTTGAAGAGCAGATCGCTGGTGGTGTTGGGTGCCAGGTGATTCTGTTGTGTGTCGTGATCAAGATGCTGCTCACCATCCGTGAAATAGAAGCCGGACATGCGCCCGACCGCGCCCTGGCCTACCAGATCCAGCTCGGAGAAATTCTTGGTCAGGCGTGAGCCGATCGCACCGAAGATCCAATCCAGGTTGCCGCCGCGTTCGACACGCACGCGCTCGTGGGAAAAGTTCCAGACGTGTCGTCCCCAGGATTGCAATTCGACGAATCGAAGTGTGGCGTCCTGCATGACCTGGATCTCGACGATTCCCGCATGCATTGAATTTGTTCCTGTTTCGTCGGGGGACGCGGCCTCGTGGACGTAGGTTACAGACGCACCCTCGTCAACAAGCACCAGGATGTGAGAAACATGAGCCAGGTTCGCTCCTGGACCCCATAGAACGGAATGCAAAGGCTCTTCAACGGTCACTCCCTTGGGCACGTATAACACGATGCCGTTCTGGGCGAGCGCACCGGCCAGTGCCGCGAACTTACCCTCCTCCACATTGACAGCCTTGCCCATCATTCGTGCGAGTAACTCAGGATGTTTTTGCTCGGCGGTCCTGAGGTCCGTGAAAATAACACCTTTTTCAGCGAGCTTGTGATCAAGGTCAACCGTTACGCCACCGGGCATGAGCACGATCTGTCCGCCGTGCTGGTTTCCGGTGAGCGGCTTGAGCAGATCAGGGCGCACAACCGGCATGTCCTTAAACGCGCCCTGCGCGGGAAACTTAAACAGGCTGGCTGGCAGAGAGTGAATATCAGTCCGGCGCCAGGCCTCTTCGGCGCTTGAGGGTAGAGTCAACCGTTTAAACGCGGTCCAGGCCGAGGTCCGGTAAGCGGTGAGGGAATCGCCTCCGGCGCGGATATCGGCCTCCGTGAAGGCGAAATCCTGTGCGGCGGTTACCGGCCGTCTGGTTTTTGAAACTACTACTTTAGGTTTTTCTTGCATAAATTTTTTCTCTAGGATGTCGTTTCGAGCGACCTGAAGGGGAGCGTGGCAATCTCATGTTGTACGAGGAGATTGCTTCCCGAAGGCTCGCAATGACATTATCCGATCGAGCCTTCCATCTGCAATTGGATCAGCCGGTTCATTTCAACGGCGTATTCCATCGGTAATTCTTTGACCAGCGGCTCGATGAAGCCCGAGACCACCATACTGGTGGCTTGTTCCTCTGTGAGACCGCGTGACATCAAATAGAACAGCTGCTCCTCGCCTACTTTGCTGACCGAAGCCTCGTGGCCGATCGTCACATCATCTTCATCGATCTCGATGTAAGGATAGGTGTCCGAGCGGGATTGCGGGTCGAGCAGCAGTGCATCACAGACCACATTGGACTTGACGCCTTTGGCGCCTTTGTAGACCTTAAGCAATCCACGGTAGGAAGCGCGCCCGCCGCCCTTGCTGATCGATTTGGAAGTGACCTTGCTGGTAGTGTTAGGTGCAAAATGGTACATCTTGCTGCCGGCATCCTGATGCTGACCCGGACCGGCGAACGCCATCGAGAGCATTTCGCCGCGTGCGCCCGGTTCCATCAAATAGCAGGACGGATATTTCATCGTCAATTTGGAACCGAGGTTGGCATCCACCCACTCGTGACTGGCGTTCTCGAACACCTTGGCGCGCTGTGTGACCAGGTTGTAGACGTTGGTGCTCCAGTTCTGGATGGTGCTATAGCGTGAGCGCGCGCCTTTTTTGACGATGATCTCGATCACGCCGGAGTGGAACGAGTCGGTGG
>CAYUUJ010000409.1:0-3027 GCA_964447845.1 uncultured Anaerolineaceae bacterium | reverse complement strand
GGTCGTGTGCTATCTGGGCCGTACGCTTTTCGGTGTCCGGCGTACGATCGCACGTGTCAATAACCCGCGCAGCGCCTGGCTGTTCGATGACGTTTTCAACGTGGATGTGAAACTCGACCAGGCCAACGTGTTCTCGCATTTGATCCAGGAGGAGATGTCGCTGGGCGATATGATGACCCTGCTCAAACTGCGGCGCGGCCGATATTCACTGGTGGAGGAGAAGGTCCCGCCCGGCGCGCGGGCAGTGGGTGTGGCACTCAAGGATCTGGGCCTGCCGGATGAATGTGTGGTGGCGGGCATCATCCGCGACGGCAAGATCATGCTGCCACGCGGCAGCACCGAGTTGCAGGAAGGCGATGAAGTGCTGGCCGTCACGGATGCGGATGGAGCGCATAAACTCTCGCATCTCCTGGAGCCGCCGGTCCGCCCGCTGCCGCCTCCGAAGGAGAAATAAACCTTCAGGCGGGTAAATGCCCCTGTAACGGGAACAGGCCCGGGGGCGGCGCGAGTCGTCTCCTACCGTTCCTGAAACGTGCAAACGTCTGCTAAATCCCTGGTGGGCACGTTTACGCTAATCTTCGCGAATTGTTCTGAAAATTCGTGTCAATTCGTGTAAATTAGCGGATGACCTTCTCGAAGCTTGAATTGACCGAATCGAAAGCCTTACGGTATAATACCCCGCCAGTCAAACCAGTCAACTTTGCCAGACGGTTCCCACATGGGAATGAAGCAATCATCTTTTGTAATAAGGAAGAACAATGCCGAAGCGAACGTATCAACCTAAAATTCGCCGCCGCGTGCGTGTGCACGGATTTCGCCAGCGTATGGCGACGGCGGATGGCCGCGCGGTGCTCAGACGCCGCCGCTTGAAAGGCCGCCATAAACTGGCGACCAAATCCAACAATCACGTCAAACGGACTCGCTGGTAGATCAAGACGGGCGTGAGGCGCAGGCAAAAGCCTCCGATCCTTTGAGGCGTGGGTGCAGCGTAAATTCCGCCTGACCCGCTCGGATGATTTCATACGGGTGCGCCGAAAAGGCAAGTCCTATGCCCACCCGCTCGTTGTGTTGATCGTCGAAACCGGTGAGACTGCGGGTGTGCGTGTGGGCGTAACGGCCGGACGGAGCGTGGGAAATGCGATCCATCGCAACCGCGCCAAGCGACTGCTGCGCGAAGCCCTGCGGCCGATCCTGCCCACTCTCGCCTCCGGCTTGGACCTGATGCTGGTTGCCCGCCCGGGCCTCTCCTCCGCCTCATTAGATCAGACCCGCGCCGCTCTTGAATCCCTGCTCCGCCGCGCCGGGCTGACCTCTGTAGATGAACCCTGAATTTCATTTGCACGATTATTCGAACGAACCGCGTTTGCGCGATCTGCCGCGCAGGCTCTTTAATTGGCCGCGCATCATGTTGCTCTCGCTGATCCGTTTATATCAGGGCACGCTCTCACGCGGTCTTCCTGAAAATACCTGCCGTTTTTACCCATCCTGTTCGCATTACGGATACCAGGCCATTTATAAATATGGCGCGCTCAAGGGGTCGTTGATGACCACCTGGCGCGTCCTGCGTTGTAATCCATTTAATGCCGGCGGGTTTGACCCCGTTCCCTAGGAGTCGAAGGACCATTGAACAAAAATCGTTTTATCCTGATTATTTCACTTGCCCTGGGCGCGTTGTTTTTAAGCGCATGTGGCTCCCCGGTTAACACCTGGCCGGGATTGGCAGCGGATGCGCAGAACGCCTATCTCGCCAACGGTACGATCGTGTATGCGGTCGATCTGGAGAACGGCGTTGAAGTCTGGCATTATCCGCAAGATCCGGACAATAAGCTGCTGTTTTACGCCCCGCCCATGCTGACCCCTGATGGTCAATTGCTGATCGGAAGCGCCGGCTCAAGCCACGCATTCCTCAGCCTGGATCCGCTGACCGGGCGCGAGAATTGGGCCACTCCCTTTACCGGCGCCGATGATACCTGGGTGGCAGCTCCGCTGGTGGTGGGTGATCTCATCTATGCTCCAAATTCGGATGGCAACCTATACATCCTTGAATTGGACGGCCAGCTTATCGACACCCTCGAACTTGGAGGGGCCTTATGGTCTCAACCGGTCAGCGATGGAAATCTCATCTATGTTGCATCGCTTGATCACAAACTGCATGTGATCGAAGCCGGAACGCACGTCGTCCTGGAGACGATTGACATGGGTGGCGCCATTCCCGGTGGAGTGACGCTTGATACGGAGGGTGTGTACGTCGGCTCTTTTGCTTCCCGGGTAGAGTTTGTCGGTTCGGATGGCACGCGTCAAACGCTGGCTGAAACGAAGGATTGGGTCTGGGGCGCGCCCGCCTTGGATGGGGAAACACTGTATTTCGCAGACCTGACCGGCAACGTGTATTCATTGGATCTCCCCAGCGGTCGTCAGAACTGGGGCGAAGTAATCCCGGATGGGCCGATCACTCCGAGTCCGCTTGTGGTGGGCGAGCAGATCATCGTTGTGACCGAATCGGGTACCGTCTTCACACTCGACCGCGACGGTAATATCGTTTGGGACACGCCGCTCGACGGTAAGCTGTATACGCAGGCAGTTAATTCAGGCGAGCTTGTACTGGTCGCACCCTTTCAGGGCGATTCGCTTCTGATCGCGCTGGACCTGGAAGGCCGGCAGGCCTGGTCGTTCAAGCCTGAATAAGTAAAGGAAAACACTCATGTGGAATCTTTTGATTGTTGACCCGATGACCAATGTCCTGCTTTGGGTCTATGATATCATCGGCCATAATTTCGGGCTGGCGATTATCCTCTTCACGATCCTGATCCGTATCGTCACATGGCCGCTCAACGCGCAGCAGATGAAGGGCGCGCAAGCCATGCAGGCTTTTCAGAAAGACAAGGATTGGCAGGATGTCCAGAAAAAATATGCCAAGGATCGGGAAAAGCTGGCCTCGGAACAGATGCGTTTGTACAAGGAAAAAGGCATCAGTCCATTCGCATCCTGCCTGCCGACACTGATCCAGTTCCCGATCATCATCGGTTT
>CAYUUJ010000408.1:0-3039 GCA_964447845.1 uncultured Anaerolineaceae bacterium | reverse complement strand
GCCGATGGCAACCACCTCATCAGGATTGACGCCTTTGTTCGGCTCTTTTCCGTTGGTGAGCTTGCGAACCAGTTCCTGGACCATCGGCATGCGGCTCGAACCACCCACCAAAACGACTTCGTTGAGTTTATCGGCGGCGATACCGGCGTCCGTGAGCGCGGCTTCGAACGGTTTGCGGCAGCGGGCCAGCAGGTCCTCGGTCATTTGCTCGAACTTGGCGCGGCTTAACTTCAGTTGCAGGTGCTTCGGTCCGGAGGCATCCGCCGTGATGTACGGCAGGTTGATCTCGGTCTCCATTACGGTCGAGAGCTCGATCTTGGCTTTCTCCGCGGCTTCGCGCAGACGCTGAAGCGCCTGGCGGTCTGCTCGCAGGTCGATGCCCTGGCCTTTTTTGAACTCATCAGCAGCCCAGTTGACGATGCGCTGATCCCAGTCGTCGCCGCCCAGGTGCGTATCACCGTGTGTGGCTTTGACTTCGATCACGCCGTCACCGACCTCGAGCACGGAAACGTCAAATGTACCGCCGCCCAGATCGAAGACCAGAATGGTCTCGTTCTTCTGCTTGTCCAAACCGTATGCCAGCGCGGAAGCGGTCGGCTCGTTGATGATACGCAGCACTTCCAGGCCGGCGATCTTTCCCGCATCTTTCGTGGCCTGACGCTGGCTGTCGTTGAAGTAAGCCGGGACAGTGATCACGGCCTGTGTGACAGACTGACCCAGATAAGCCTCGGCATCCGCCTTCAACTTGCCCAGGATCATGGCGCTGATCTCCTGAGGGCTGTATTCGCGGCCCGTCACAGGGACCTTGACGCGCACATCGTCCGAGGAGCCTTTGACAACTTCAAAAGGTACCATGGCGCGCTCGGTTTCGGTCTCGTCAAAGTGGCGGCCGATGAAGCGCTTGATGGAGTAGATCGTGTTCTCAGAATTGATGACCGACTGACGTTTGGCTGTCTGCCCAACCAGACGCTCACCGTTCTTGTTGAATGCCACCACTGAAGGCGCGATACGGCCGCCCTCCGCGGTGGTGATTACGGTGGGCGTACCGCCTTCCATAATGGCCACCACACTGTTGGTGGTGCCCAGGTCAATACCAATAATTTTTCCCATTGTGTTTCTCCTTCACTTTCCAAACTAATATTCGATAGCTAAAGGATACACTCAGGGTGCAAGATTATCGTTAACAAGATATAGAAATTATATTAATAAAACCGCCCTGGAAGGCGGTTTTTTGGGCTTCATAGATAATCGGCTTAAGGCTCGGAGATCTTCACCCAATCAAAGTCCACCGCGACCGGGATGTTGAACGACGAGACGCCGATCCCCACCTGGCCCCGGGTGAGGCCAAATTCCGAGTTGACGCTGCGAACCTTGCTGCCGTTGATGTAAAGGGTCAGCGCGATCCCGTCACAGACCACTGAAATTTCATTGACAGCCGTTCCCGTATGGATGGCATTCGAACCACCATCGTAGAGCGTCTCGTAGGAGGCCGATTCCCTGCCCGGGTTCCATTGACCGAAATAGATGTGGTACAGCCCGCTATTGGTGACGTTAAATTCATACCAGCCATGGATATCGTCGTACCTGCAGATCAGGGTGATGTAATTACTATTGTTCCCGCGGTTGGCTGTGCTGACTTCGATGCGGACATTGTCATAGATAAAAGGCTCGTATAACGCGTAAGCCCAGACGTTCTTGCCGCTTATATCGAAGGAAAGCAGGCTGTTGCCCGTATAAAAATTCAGGTCGCTGTCGTCGCCGTTGGTGATGAAATAAGGCCAGTCATCCGTGCCGTTGTTGAATTCCTCGGTGAAGAACTGTTGCGCCCCCTGTGTTGGTGTTTCTGAAGGGGCAAGCGTGGGTGGAATTTCAGTGGTTGCAAGGACAGGCGGGTCCGTGGGTATTGGCTGCGCAGGCGTCTCTGTCGGCAATGCCGGCTGCGGTGTGGCTGTCACAACGATGATGATGGGGGTGGGGGCAGCGGTTGAAATACTACACGCCAGACCGACGGTCAGCACCACAGCGATCACGGATAGATACGGAAGAAAAACAAACCTACGCATATCAGGCCTCCACAAAAAATTGGTTTCACCCCTGCAACCATAAATATTATATCCGGCCTCGAAATGGGTTTAATATCATTTACGTATCAGGGTCACCCACCCGGACCCAATCAAAGCCGGCAAGGACGGGATCGTTCTCAAAAGACGAGACGTTTAAGCCAACCTTCCCGTCCGTCAGCAGAAAGCGCGTCTCGTTTAGTTTACGGAACAATTTTCCATTGATATAAAGCCAGAGGGTGGTGCCCTGGCAGGTGAGACCGATCTCATTGTCCGCGCCGGCGGGATTCAGATATTCAGAGCGATCGATGGCGATCGGGATGTAGCGCGCCACCCCATCTGCAAGCCACTGACCGTACAGCACGCTGTAACTCCCATCGCTGGAGACATTGAACTCGTACCAGCCATTTTGTTCGGTATAGCGACAGACCAGGCCGATCGACTCGGGACTGCTGGCGCGGCTCTGCGTCAACGCGTCGATACGAACGTCCGAATAACTTTCCGCGCCCACAATGGCATAGACCCAGCTATAAGGTGTAGTCAGCTCGATAATGAGGGAGCCGTCCTGCATATATGTCTGTGGTGCTATATCGGTGTTGCTTTGCATGCTTTGCAGCACAGACCAGCCAGGCAGGCTGCCTTCAAATTGTTCGGTGAAGAAGCGCGGCAGAGGAGTCGGAGGCAGGCTTGGGGCGAGAGTCGGCTCTGTTGTCGCGGTGGCAGGCGCGGGCGGAGTCCGGGTCGCTGTACCCGGGGCGGGATCCGCCGCGGGCGTAGAGTCCGCGGGCTGGCAGGCGACGCCGAACAGTAGAAGTCCGATTAAGAAGATTTTTTTCATATTATTTGCGACTCTTCGGTGAGGGCGCCAAGAAAAACGTTTGACCAGCAGTTGAACTGCTGGTCAATTGCGTTAGTGGAGATGGCGGGAATTGAACCCGCGTCCGAAAAATTCGACCACCGGAAATCTACGAGCGTAGCC
>CAYUUJ010000407.1:0-3041 GCA_964447845.1 uncultured Anaerolineaceae bacterium | reverse complement strand
GACCGCCTCGGTACCTTCAGGTTCATTTCCTGGTGGGAAATCGAGAAGGTCCAGAACGCCAAAGTGTTGATCATTGGCGCCGGGGCGCTCGGCAATGAGGTCATCAAGAACCTGGCCCTGATGGGCGTGGGGAATATTTTTATAATCGACTTTGACAACATCGAGGCGGCCAACTTGAGCCGCTCGGTACTGTTCCGCGAATCCGATAATCAACGCAGCAAAGCAGAAGTGGCGGCTGCGCGCGCCAAATCCATCAACCCGAATGTGCACGTCCAATATTTAAATGGGGATGTGACCACCGATCTCGGCCTGGGCATCTTCCGCCGCATGGACGCCATCGTCGGCTGTCTGGATAACCGTGAGGCGCGTCTGGCGGTCAATCGTTTTTGCTTTTGGATGAACAAGCCGTGGGTGGATGGCGCGATCCAGGAATTGCTGGGTTTGATGCGCGTCTTCAAACCGGGCGAGGGCGCCTGTTATGAGTGCACGCTGACCGAACAGGCTTTGCGCGATCTCTCCATGCGTTATTCATGCCAGCTGCTGGCGCGTCAGAATATCCTGCTGGGCAAAGTACCCACAACGCCCACGATCGCCTCGATCATCGGCGGCATGGAATCGCAGGAAGCGCTCAAGTTAATCCATGGCATGCCGGTGGAACCGGGTAAGGTCACGCACTTCAACGGCCTGGTCAATGAAATGCATACCACGGCGTATGTGCCGCGCGAGGATTGCGAATCACACTGGACCTATGGCAAGATCACCGAACTGCCGGCGCGCGCCGAACGCGCCACGCTGGCGGATCTGTTGCGCATCGGCCGGGCGGACCTCGGACCGGATGCCATGATCGAACTCGATCAGGAACTGATCACTTCCCTGGAGTGCCCGAAGTGTCACACCATTGAAGAAGTGCTGAAACCTTTGAGCGATGTAACCTTTGAAGCCAGCCACTGTCCCACCTGCGGCACATTGCGCGTGGCTCAGTTTACCCACCAGATCACCGGTGACGAGAAATTCCTGCATCGTACGCTGGCCAGCGTAGGCGTGCCTGCGTTGCACATCCTGCGCGTCAACAACGGTGTGGACTATCGTTTCTACGAACTGACCGGCGATCTGCCGGATGCGCTGCATTTCCGTCATTTTGAGACCACCGAGCCGCTGAAGATCAAAGCCTCAGAGGGCCGTATCCGTTTGAAGGCTGAGAAGGGTGAGGCGCGGACGAAGGACAAACCAGCCAACCCGGCCGGCGGCCGTATTCGCATCAAGGATGAAAGCAATGGTAAGAACGGCAAGAAGGGCATATCTCTGAAACCGGCTCGCTCCCAGGTTCGCATCGCGGACAAACATACCCGCAATGGTTCACCGATTGGAACGGAAGAAGATCCGACCAGGAACGGCAAACGCACCCGGCATGTTTTTCTTAAGCCGCGCCAGGTGCGAGTATGTAAGATCTAGATGCAGATACAACAATACTCATGCGCACTGCCACAATGAGTCCTGCCCACACTTCCTACGACAGAGAGCCCAGTCACTTGTTGCGTAAACTGGTCTTGTTGTTTTTGCTGGTGACTTCAGCCGCGCTCGGCGGCGTGCTCTTGTTCCGTAAAGAATTCGATTTTCCGATCGTGTTGTTCGCCTTTTTTACGAATGTCAGCCTGGGTTTGATCGCGGGATTGGGTGTGCGAACCGTGTTGCGCAATCAAGGTTGGTTCGTGCGCGGCATGGCGGCCGCCGCCCTGGTAGTCGTAGGCCTCGGTGTGCTTGGATATTTCACGGATTGGCAGGTGGGCATCGGACCCCTGGAGTTCGGCCGCACAAACGTGGATTGGCTGGACTTGACGCAGATGGTGATCGCGATCGACACAGCCTGGATCACCCTGCGAGCCTGGCAGAGTTCCACGGCCGGTACCGTTGACTCTGCCTCACGCTCGGTGAGTCGCCCAATCCGCAGGCGAACCACTCAGGCATCCGGAACATCTGCGCCTCGTGTCCAACTCCCGCGAGGCTGGGCAGTGTGGCCCAAACCAAAGGTGCGGACGAATGCAGTTTCCCGTTCGAGAGCCGCTTCCCGGCCACCGGTGCTGACATTCCAGAAAGCCCAGCCTCCACCGGTTCGTCCGAAGCGCAGATCAGGTCTATTTCGTCGACGACCACAGGTGCAGTTGGCTGTCACTGAAGAGCATCGCTGTCCGTACTGCCTGGATCTCGTCAAGCGGACTGACCCGCGCGGGGTAAGAGAATGCGACGTTTGTCATACTCTCCATCACGCGGATTGCTGGGCGATCACCGGCGTATGCCAGGTGCCGCACTTAAACACTTAACTTAAGGTGAGGTAAATAAGATGTCTGACTTAAATGTTACTTTGATCATGCCCAGTGGCGGGGCGCGCAGTGCCGAAGTCCCCGACGATGTGATCGTGCGCGACCTGTTGTCCGAGCTGACCACACTGTTGGAGCTCCCGATCACCGGACCAGATGGCAGGCCGATGGCCTACCGCGTGGACAGCAAAGCACTGGGACGCGAACTCAAAGAAGACGAGACCCTTTCATCGGCCGGAATCCCTGAAGGTGATCGTCTGATGTTGACTGCCGACATAACGGCCGGCGGGAGTACGGTGGCGGAAAGTCCTCGCATGCGCCGCTTACGCGGCGATCACGACCTGATGGTCGAATTGGATTCTCGCAGCGACCTGATCTCGTTCAAATCCATCTCCGCCCGTCCCACTCTGCCGCCTGAACGGTATATCGTCACTTTCAAATGCAAGAGCATCATCGGTGTGGACCGCCAGGGTAATCCGAAGTACGGTGATCATCATCAGGTTGAAATCTATCTGCACAACCAATATCCGCAGCGCTGGCCCGGGATGAAGTGGATGACGCCGATCTGGCATCCCAATATCAATCACTTGAACGGCAGCGTTTGTATCGATGCAGCCTGGTGGGCTGCCAGCCGTTCGCTCGACCGTCTGGTGGTGATGCTCGGGGAAATGCTGCAGTGGAAGAACTTCCACGACGACCCGACCAAGCGCCACGTTCAGGCCGCCG
>CAYUUJ010000406.1:0-3062 GCA_964447845.1 uncultured Anaerolineaceae bacterium | reverse complement strand
GCCGATCGCCCGTTCGAGCCGCCGCGGCCTTGCGCGTTCTTTGCGCGCTCCAGTCTGGCAACTTCGCCGGCGCGCCGGATGGCGGAGATCAACTCGTCACCCATCGGAGGCTTGGTTAGGAAGTCGCGCGCTCCCGCCAGCATGGCGCGGCGCATATAATTTTGATCGCCTTGCACCGAGAGTATGATTATTTGAATGTGTGCGGTTTTATGACGGATCTGTTCAGTCGCGGCGATGCCATCGATATCAGGCATGTTGATATCCATTAACACAACATCCGGATCGAACTCCTGGCACATCTGGATGCCTTCTTTGCCCGAACGGGCTGCACCAACCACCTCGACATCCGATTCAAATTGAAGAAGTTTGCGCACATTTTCCCGGGTCTCAGCAATATCATCCACGATCAAAACCCGGATTTTATCAGGCGCCATACGATACCTCTATCAAGTTAGCAATCCTGGAAAGTTCTTTATTGTTGAGCCGGCTGTGATCCCGGTGGGAGAAGTGCATCTAGGCGCGGCTCCATGGTATAGGGGAGTTTGGCAGGGACGGGTATGTTGTATTGGCTCAATAGGAATTGAAGCGTGGCCGCTTCCGTGGCTTGTCTGGATTGATCGCTTGGGTTTCGAAGCGTCATGGTCATGATCGCTTTGGTATAGGTTAGATAGGTGAGTATAATCGCATCCTGCGGGGAGACGATCAACGTTACGATATCCGGCGGGGGAGGCGCTTCACCTTCAGGTTGCTGTTGTTGAGCGGGCTGATTTTCATTAGCTGGAAAGTTTCCACGCTTCATGACCACCACATCCTGCAACAACATCTGACAGGTCGGCCTGGGCCGCTGTTCTTCCGAAGGCACCAGATAATAAGGTTGTTGAAGGGAAGGATCCAGCTCGAGACGACCCTGGGCGCTGCTATCACCTCCAGAGGTGACTCCGAGTGACAATGTGGGAAGGCCCTCCGCGGGAAAACCAGTCCCCGTGAGCGCGGCTGTGAGATTCGGCAACATGGTTTGGAAAGCCGGGTCAACATCCACGAACAGGAGACAGGCCACAACGTTCACATGGGCTCCGTCTGCCACCCCATACCCGACCATATTAAGGCGCGTACTGGGAATTGAGATCGCGGTCATGCCCGGAGGAACCAAAGCTGCCCATTGCGGGCCGCCAATGGCCACGGCGCCGGATTTGTCGACAACCATGGATTCGGTAAGTACCACCCCCTGATCAAGCGGGTAGCGTGCAATCTTGTTGGTCGTCAGTTTCGCTAATTCATCTCGTGTGAACATCACTTCCACCACATTTTCCTGTGGGATCGTTATGGTGGATAGGACTGCCTCTGAAATAGTTCCGCCCTGAGGAATGTTCTGACCTGCGACGAAAATATCCACAAAAACCGGTTGATCGGCTTCTTGAGACCTTAAAACGAACTGCTGCACCGCAAAAACGGCCACCCCCAAGCCGATAACTACAATCAAGATCAAGAAAATCAGGATTCGACCGCGACGCATTACGTTCTCCTCTCTTGTCGACCCAGTTTAAGTTGTTATATCACATGATTATACAGGAAAAATGACAAAATCATTGGTAAAAAAAGACCAGACTCCATCCGAAATCGGAAGGAGTCTGGTGGTATTTATCCGGTAGTAGCCTTAATTTACACGCCGGAGAGGCTGCTGTTGATGGTGCTGAATACGTTACCAATGATCGGGCCCAGGATCATGAGGGCCGCGATAACCACAATGGCAACCAAAACTAGGATCAAAGCATACTCGACCAGTCCCTGGCCTTTTTCTTTAGGGGCGAATAACATAGGTTAAGTTCTCCTTTCTCGCCTGAATTCTCCACGGAGGTCAGGCAGAATTGAATTGCACAAACACGTTAGGACACGCCTGAAAGGCTGCTATTAATGGTACTAAAGGCATTGCCAATTACCGGGCCTAAGAGCAAGAGGGCCGCAATAACAACAATGGCTACCAAAACAAGGATTAAAGCGTACTCGACCAGGCCCTGGCCTTTTTCTTTAGGGGCAAATAACATGGTTTTAACCTCCTTTCTGAGGGATATATTCCTAGGGTAGTACAGCAACATTAAAAAATTATACTTTTATACTGGCGTCGGGCAAGGGAATTCCAAGTTGACGCCTTTACAGATATGCAAGCAATTCGTGATTGCCACCGAATTCAAAAGGTGCCTCAATATCAGTGAGGCACCTTTTGATCATATCTTTATTAAGACAACCAACTATACACCAGAGAGGCTGCTGTTGATCGTGCTGAAGACGTTACCAATGATCGGGCCCAGGATCATAAGAGCCGCGATAACAACAATGGCAACCAAAACAAGGATCAAAGCATACTCGACCAGTCCCTGGCCTTTTTCTTTAGGGGCAAATAACATAGGTTAAGTTCTCCTTTCTTCCATATTCTCGGCGGAGATCCCGCAGAGTTATTCACATTATAGCAACACTTTGCCTGATAGCAAGGGAAAAGCAGGCATGATCCCTAACAATAATGTTAGTCTGACAAATCTGCAAAATCAGCTGCGCAGGGGAACGTAAAAGGCGATTCGGGTACCCTTACCCGGAGCGCTGTCGATTTCAAAGCCCCCGCCCAGCATTTCAGACCGCTCCCGGATCAGTTTTAGACCCAGGCTGGAAGCTTCCTTAACGGCATCCGGATCAAAGCCTCGGCCGTTATCTTCCACGCTGATCCGGGCCATTTCATTTCCAAGGTCGGCTTGCAGTTTGATCGAATTCGCCTGGCTATGGCGAGCTGCATTCCCGAGCAATTCCTGGATGGCACGAAACAACATCACTTCCAGATAAGGTTCAATCCGGCGTTCCGTGCCGGTAACGGTCACGCTGACGTCCAAACCGGTTTGCTCTTTGAACGCATCGGAATACTTCCGGATCGTTGGCACCAGGCCGAGATCGTCCAGCATCATCGGACGCAACTCGAAAATGAAATTTCTCACTTTTTGAAATGTGCCCATCGCTGCATTCTTCAGACTCCCCAACTCGGCCCTCGCCTGCGCGGGATCCGCGTCCAGGAGCCGCAT
>CAYUUJ010000405.1:0-3065 GCA_964447845.1 uncultured Anaerolineaceae bacterium | reverse complement strand
CGACCGTGATGACGGCTCGTTCAAAGGCTGGTATTGTAATATCGGCCAGCCTGCGGTCCTCAAAAAAGATTCTGTTTCGTACGTAGACCTGGCGCTGGACTTATGGGTGGCCCCGGATGGTGCGCAGACCGTATTGGACCGGGACGAATTTGAGCAATTGCATCTGGATAAGAGCACAAAAAAAGAAGCGCTGACTGCATTGGATCGGTTGCAGATGGAGTTTCGACAAAAAAGCCCTCCGGCATAAGACCGGAGGGCTTTTTGTTTTCGGCTGTATGAATTAGAAATTGTTCATTTCCTGCATGATCAGGTCGCCGTATTGCCATGCCAATCCGAGCGCGATGCAAAGGCAGCAGAGCAAAACAACCACGACCACACCGATGATGAGCGGAGTGTTGTTTTTCTTCGGTGCAACAGGGCCGGCGGAACCAACGGGTTCATTCATAATTTCTTCTCCTCACTTTGTAGATAGGTTTGATAAATTATACCGCTACAGCGGTTTCAAAACTTAAGCCGGAACATCCAATAGATTGACCAGGCTGAAGTCGGAGTTTTCAAGCAGGTACTGGCCAACCAGAAGCGCTGCGATACAGAGGCAGCAAACCACGATCGTAGCGATCACGACGGTCAGGATCGTTTTAGAATTATTCTTTTTGGGCTCGACAGGCGGCAGGCTTTCGTTCATCTGGGCTCTTTTGGAAGGGAATTCATATCAGTCGCGTTCGACCGGCTCCAAAGCCACCAGAGCAGGATGGCCAGCGCCACGATCATTAACATGCCGACCAGGATGGGGATGAGGATGGCGAGGAAGGAAAGCACCGTCGAGACAATATCCTCGGCGATGCTGACGGGCAGATTACCCGCACCGCCCGTGGTTGCGGTCACTGCCGGCCGAACGGCCGCGGATTTAGCCACGTGAACTGTGCCGGCCACCAGCAGCCCGCATGCCAATGCCAGGATGGGATTGATGTCTGTGATCACCTTGGCGCTGGCCGCGAAAGCTACCGCGCCCGCGGCAGGCCGCACGAAGGTCTGGATCAAATCGTTGACATGGTTGACCGCGGGGATCTTATCTGCCAGCATTTCAATGATGACCAGAACGCCCAGGAAGATCAGAATATAGGGATTGGCCAGCGTGTCCCAGGGTGAGTTGAGTTTGATCAGATCTGTATAGTGCGCCAGGGTGCCCACGATCAGCAGCGGGATGTAGGCGTTCAACCCTGCGCTGGCTGAGAGACCGAAGGCCGAAAAGATACCGAGTAATACGTCCATTTCTACTCCTTATCCAAGTCCGGGGAAGCCGTTCCAGGTGCCTGTGAGCTGGTACCGGACGAGGTCGATGCTCAGAACGAGCAACAGGCTGAGGGTCAGGCCGGCAGCGGCGGGCAGCCACAATTGCCGGAGATTTTCGAAAACATTCTCCTGCTTCATCAGGATGATCCATAACATCCCAAATACGGTGATGAGCAGGGTCAATACGCCGAGCGTGCTTAGAATTGCCACCGGGTAAAGCACGATCGGGCTTTCTGTCAGGATCAGTACGTCCAGCAGGAGTACGATCGCGAGCAGCAGGCCGAGCGATTTCCAGTCCAACACACGGCGTTCATCGGGGGTGCGCCAGAGGGTTTGATTTAAGATCGGGTATAAGACGGCGGCCAGGGTCACTCCCATGCCGCTGCCGGTGAATAAACGCAGCGTGTTATTGGGTGTGTACAGATTGGGGATATTCTCGAACGAACCCGGTGCGCTGCTCTTCAACAGATAAAGATAGGAATTGGCGCCGTCGATCCCAAACGCAAGGAAGAAAACCACCAGCATGGCGATCAGGCTGCGACCGGGCAATTGGCTGCGACGTGGGCTGAAAATGGAAAGAAAGGTCAAAGCGACCGCAGCGGTGAAAAATTCCCCGGTACAGCGCGCGCACAGCGGCAGCTGCCGCTCTCCGATCTGGAAAGAGCGCTCGTCGATGCGATGGCAGATGGCGTACCCGAGGGCGTCCATTTTGCCCAGGAGTCCGGGCGGTGCGATATAGAACCACACGGCGATGGCAAGCATAGCCGTCACGGGCACCACCCAGCGCAGCGCGTCGCCAAGGCGAGGGAATGCAAGTTGAGATTGCATGCGGCCCATTATATGGGTATTGAGGGGGAAATGCAAGAAATGATACTGGTGGTTAGGTGATTGACAATGCCGGCCGCGCGACTTGCAAAGACGTACGGGCCATGGATATGAACCGCGAAGAAGCGAAGCACGCGCAGAAAGAAATTAAAAACTTCGCGGTCCTCGTACCTCCGCGCTAAAAGAGCGAATGCCACGAAAATTTTCGCGTAATTCGCCAAATTTGCGCCTTGCGCGTTAAGTAGTTCAGTTTTTTTGATCATTGCCGAAAAAATTCGGTTCGGGAGTATGATAAAGAAAAACAGCGCGCGCAGGAGGACAAGATGCTTAAACGAATCGCTGTACTGACCGGCGGCGGTGACGCCCCTGGCTTAAACGCCGTGATCCGCGCGGTCGTCAAGACGGCCATCAATGTCCACGGCTGCGAAGTCTTTGGGGTCAGGGATGGGTACGATGGTTTTCTGCTGGAACAAGGGATCGTGCCGCTGGGCTTGGAAGATGTGCGCGGCCTCCTGGCACGCGGCGGAACCATCCTGGGCGCAGCCAACCGCGGCAACCCCTACGCGCGCAAAGTCATTCGGGACGGCAAGGAAGTCGTGGTCGACGTTTCGGATGAGATCGCGCGGGGGATCGACCGTATGAAACTGGATGCAGTGATCGTGCTGGGCGGCGACGGCACGCTGCGCATTGCACACGAGCTATTCGAAAAAGGGGTGCCGGTGATCGGTGTGCCCAAGACCATCGATAATGACATTAATGGAACGGACGTCACGTTCGGATTTGATTCGGCGTTGGATGTCGCCACCGATGCGATCGACCGGCTGCATACCACGGCGGAAGCGCATCACCGTGTGATGGTGCTGGAATTGATGGGGCGGGATGCCGGGTTTATAGCCTTGTACGCCGGCGTAGCCGGGGGTGCGGACGTGATCCTGATCCCCGAGATC
>CAYUUJ010000404.1:0-3067 GCA_964447845.1 uncultured Anaerolineaceae bacterium | reverse complement strand
CGTGCCGTGCAGCCATTTTTTCCAGACGCTCACGTGCATACTTGAGAAATTCCAATTGGTTCCGTATGGCCTGGGCGTTGACCGTCCCGCCGCGACCGGACACGATCGTGTACCCCTTGAAAGCCGGCTTGAGCAGCAGATTGATCGACTCGATCCAGCCCGGCAGGTCCGCGCCGGCCAGAAATGGCACCTGTCCTTTGAGGACGGTGTCACCCACAAAGACCACTTTCTCCTCGGGCAGGATCACCCAGATCGCACCTGCGGACGGCCCGGGATGATGTTCCAGCAGCACCGGTCCCTCGCCCCAATGCAGCGTCAGGTCATTCGCAAACGAAATTTCCGGCGGCGCCCAACGCACGCTTCCCATCCCGGAGATCCTTTCCCACTCTGCGCCGGTCTCATCGCCCTGCGCCTTGAACGTTGTGGGCCGGGACCGGAAGATCTGCGCGGTTTTCTCGTGCGCGACCACGGTGCAATCCATGGCGCGCACACCCAGGGTACGGTCCGGGTGTGCATCCAGGTTGATCAGCACGCGGTCCGGGCCGTTGTTCAGATTCATCAGGGTGGCGCGCCAGGCCCGCCCGTCCTCAGCCGAGGGCGGCGCGTCGATCTGGATCAAGCCCCGGCTGCGAACGATCACGCCCAGCGTCACGCCCGGATATTGGTCTTCAATTAAAACAGTCTTGGTGATGGCTTGCATGAAACTCCTATTGATGGTCTCTTTGAAAATTAACCACAAAGTCACGAAGGCCCTAAGGAACTAATTTTTTAACTTTTGTGTCTTTGTGTCTTGGTGTCTTCGTGGTAAAAATTTATCGCGCACTATTCATCATCCGATTTTAACTCGAGCCTGCCGGTCTGGCGCAGCAGCTTGCCCGTCTTCTTGGCGCGGGCGATGGGCAGTGTCATCCAGAAGGTGGAGCCTTTCCCGGGCTCGCTCTCCAGCCAGATGCGCCCGCCGTGCGCTTGCACAGCCAGACGGCAAAACGCCAGTCCCACACCGAGGCCGCCGGATTTTTCAGAAGCTCGCAGGCGTGTGAACTTTTCAAAGATGCGTTCCTGTTCCGCAGGCGGGATACCGGGTCCGTTATCGCGCACCCACATCCTGATCCAATCGGCATCTTCCACGCGCCCGCCGATCTCCACTTTGCCTTGCGCCGGCGTAAATTTGATCGCATTTTCCAACAGGTTGACGAACACCCGGTAGATCATATCCACGTCCACAAAGACCAGCGGCAGAGCCGCGGCCAGCCGTTTTTCAAGCGTTTGCCGGCGGCCCGTGGAGGCAGGCTCCACGTCATGGATCGCCTCGCTGACCAGCGCGGCCGGGTCCACAGCCTTTTGCTCCAGCACCTGCTGCCCGGACTCGAGCCGGCTGATATCCAGCAGCGAATTGATCAGCCGCTGGATACGGGCAGTGGAGTTGGTGGCGATGGTCAGCATCGACTGGCTGGTCTCATCCAGCGTTGTCAGACTGGTAAGCATATCCAGGCTGGAAACGATGTTGGCCAGCGGCGAACGCAGGTCGTGATAGATCATGGCGGTCATATCGTCGCGCAAGCCGTCCAGATCTTTGCGGGCTGTGATGTCCCTGAAGATCCATTGCAACGAGTCGGTCTCTTCGAATTCCACGCGGCGCACATACACTTCCACCGGCGCGCTATCGTCATTTTGTTTGATCATCGCAGATTCATACATGCAGCCGTCGCCCTCGCGCAGGCTTTCAAATTTCTGACCCACTTTGTCGCGCTGGATCTCGTGCAACTGCTCAATCGTCATTTCATGCAGCTTGCTTTGTTCGTAACCGCTCAGCTGGACGGCCTGCCGGTTCGCTTCCAGCACTTTTCCATCCCAATCGGTGATCACGATCGGGTCGATGCTGTCTTCGAACAACTGGCGGTAGCGCTGGTGGGCCTGTTGTAAACGCTTGAATAAGCGTGCATTTTGAATGGAGGTCCCCGCCAGGCTTCCCAGCCCGGTCATCATAACGACCGCATCCGGATCGAACGCTTTGGAGATCGGGTTGATCGCCTCCAGGATGCCGATGACTTTGCCCTCCGTCTGGATGGGCACGATCGCGACCGCCCGCATCTCGATTCCCCCGAAGCTGTCCACGTCTGAAAAGCGTTTATCTTCGCGGACGTTGGGCACCACCAACCCGCGCCCTTCGCGCACCACCACTCCGACCAATCCCTGCCCGGCCGGGATTTTACGGCCCGGGATATTGCCGGAGTTCTGCCCGGCTGCGGCCTGAAACAACAACTCCCCATCCGACTCCAGCAGGCCCAGTGCCACGGTCTCCACTTGCAGGGCCTGCATGGTTTGGTTGAGGATGCGGGTCCAGACGTCCTGCATTTCCAGGGAAGTGTTGATGGCGGCCGCACCGTCTGCCAATGCGGACATCACACGCGCGGTGCGTTGGCTTTCGGTATACAGGCGGGCGTTCAAAACAGCCACGCTGGCCTGATCGGCGATGGCTTGCATCAAATGCAGATGTTCCTCGGTGAAAACATTCGGCACGGAATGGACAAGCGTCAGCACCCCCACCAATCGTTCACGCGCCATCAACGGCACGCAGATGGCCGATTTCGGACCCGATTGATCGGTCTCATCGTCGGCGCGGCGCAGCCAGCGTTCATCCAGGCTGGTATTCGGGATCAAGGCTGGTTTGCGATTGCGCACCACCCAACCCGCCAGGCCGCGCTCCACCGTTTCGATCAACTGCTGTGTGCTGTGATCGTGGAATTTATTGTCATAGATGATGGTCGCGTCGATGGGGTTGCCCATATCATCCAGCACCACGATACTGCCACGCTCACCGCCTACATTCTGAATGGCGGCATACATCAGCCGCTGAAGAACCGTTCGCAGGTCAAGCGCGGTGGCAACCTCGCGGCTGACGCCGATCAATAATTCAAGCAGGGCGCGGTTTTGGTCTTGGACCATACTCTTTTACCCCCGCCGCCGGTGTGAGTGATAAAACCGGTAAGGCGCCGGGAGCACTCACAAGTATTTCAATCCGGTTCCTGTGTTAAATAATACCACGCGCTCCTCGGGTTTAACCCAG
>CAYUUJ010000403.1:0-3072 GCA_964447845.1 uncultured Anaerolineaceae bacterium | reverse complement strand
GTCTCATGGTTGGTATTGCGAGCGTGTCATTTGCAATTGTGGTGGGAACGGTGCTGGGTGCGCTGGGCGGATACTTTGGGGGCTGGCTGGATAACACCATCATGCGCGTGATGGATGTGTTACTGGCCTTCCCTTCGCTGCTGTTGGCGATCGCGATCGTCACGGTCCTCGGGCCGGGACTGATCAATGCCCTGCTTGCGATCGGCATCGTCTCGATCCCGGCCTATGCGCGCGTCGTGCGGGCCAGCGTGCTCTCGGTCCGTGAAATGGACTATGTGTCCGCCACCCGCGCCCTGGGCGGGGACACCACCCAGATCCTGTTCCGCCGCATTCTGCCCAATGCTCTTACGCCACTGATCGTGCAAGGCACGCTCGGCATCGCCACCGCCATCCTGGACGCGGCCGCGCTCTCGTTCCTCGGCCTGGGCGCGCAACCTCCAACCCCTGAGTGGGGCGCCATGCTGGGACAGGAACGCAACCAGGTCTTTACCGCGCCGCATCTGGTCTTTTATCCCGGCCTGGCGATCATGCTGACCGTGCTTGCGTTCAACCTGCTGGGCGACGGCTTGCGCGACGCGCTCGACCCGCGCCTGGCTCACGTGAGTTAGTACGTAAACCGGGAATTTAACGCACAGACGCAAAGGCGCAAAGCTGAACAACTTTTTTGGGGGAATGCGATAATGAAAAATGGATCTCCGCATGACAGATTACGATAAAGAACTGGCAAGGCATCTGGAAGAATTAAAAGAAGGCGGTCACTACCGCCATTTTTTAAGTATCGATAAGAGCGCGGAATCCTTCCCGCATTTTCGCTACCAGGATGAGCACGGAAATAAAAAGGCAGCCGTTAACTGGTGCAGCAACGATTATCTGGGCATGAGCGTTCATGAAGAGGTCATCGGCCGGCTGAATTTTGTGGCGCAGCACAGCGGCGTAGGCAGCGGCGGCACCCGTAATATTTCCGGTACCACGCTGTATCACCGCGCATTGGAAGTTGCGCTGGCCGGCTTGCACAAGAAGGAGGCGGCCCTGGTTTTTGGCGGCGCCTATGCGGCGAATCTAACGGCGCTGAGTACACTTGCCAAATTATTTCCGGATGCGATTTTCCTGTCGGATGAGAGCAATCACGCCTCGCTGATTGAAGGCATGAAAGCCGGCGCCTCTAAAAGGATTTTCAGGCACAACGATGCGGCACACCTGGAGCAGCTCTTAAAGGGACTGCCTGCAGATCAGCCAAAGATAATCGTGGCCGAATCCGTTTATTCGATCAGTGGAAGCATAGCACCGCTTGAACGCATGGTTTCCCTGGCGAAGCAATACAACTGCCTTACCTACCTGGACGAAGTCCATGCGGTGGGCTTGTATGGCTTAGATGGAGGCGGGCTGGCTTCACAGTTGGGCTTGCAAGACCAAATCGATATCCTCAACGGCACGCTGGCAAAGGGCTTCGGCGTTTTTGGCGGTTATATTGCCGCCTCCGCACTCATCATTGACACGATCCGTAGTTTCGGCAGCGGGTTCATTTTTACCACCTCGCTTCCGCCGGCCATTTGCGCGGCTGCGGCAAAAAGCATTGAGCTGGTCAGTCAGGATAATCTGCTGCGCGAGTCATTTCACCGAAAGGTGGCGCAACTGCGGGACGTCCTGCGAAAACACGGGATCGAATACAGCGAAAACCCTTCTCATATCACACCGGTTCTTATTGGAGATTCGCTCCTGTGCAAAAAAATAGCCGACCGGCTGTTACACGATTTTGGCGTTTATCTGCAGCCGATCAATTTCCCGACCGTGAAAAAAGGGGAAGAATGCTTACGTATCATCGCAACCATTAAACACACGGAAGGCGATATGCTGCATTTGGCAGAGAGTTTGGAAATGGTTTTGCGCGAAGAAATACCGGCTTGAGAAAAAACCACATGAGAAAAAACAGCACGCGGATGACGCGGATCCTTTGGTGGATCAGCACGGATATTAAAATTATCCGCGAGAATCCGCCTGATCCGCGATATCCGCGTGCTATTCCCAAAGTTTATTTGCGTTAATGTTCTTCTTCGCGCTCTTTGCGTCTTCGCGGTAAATTTTGCGTGATTAACGCGTTATCGGATCTACAATTCCCCACACCGCCAGTGCACCGAAAATCAAGATGATCGTCCCCGCGCCGACGACAACCTCCCGGAATTCGCGCGTATCTATCAACTTCAGATTGGGATACACACCTTCCACTTCCAAAAGCGGACCTGCAAACCAGGTGAAGATCAGTCCGCCCAGCAACCCGCCGATGTGCCCCCAGTTGTCGATGCCGGAGGCGGCGAGACCGAAGAACAGGTTGATCACCACCACGAATATGATATTACCGATGGCGCGGCCAAATTGTCTGCCGAATAAAACCCGGTTCTGAAAAAGAAAGACCCCTTCGGCGGCCACCAGACCGAAGATAGCGGTTGATGCGCCGACCGAGACCCCATTGTCATTGGCGAAGAAAAAAGAAAGTACGTTGCCGGAAAACGCGGTCAACACATACAGCCACAAAAAGCGCGCATGCCCGAACTGGCGTTCGAGGCTCGAGCCGAATGAGAGCAGGGCATACATATTGAAGATAATATGGGGAGGCGAGCCGTGCAGAAGGGCGGGCGTGAAGAATCTCCAGACCTGACCGGCGCGGATCATGCCATTGATGCGCGCCCCATAATGTTCGAGCAGATCCAAGCCGCGTATGTCGAGCCCGAATAAAGGCAGACTGATCAATTGCAAAATATACACCCCAACGGTGACGGCGAGGATCGTATAGGTCACCCCGGGTACGGTGACTGGCCCGGTGAGCTGCACCTCCCTGGTCGGCGGGGCAGGCTGAGGCTGGTCCGGGGAGGTAACGGGGTCGTTCACAGCGACACCTTGCGTTGGTTCACGCGATGATGTTCGGCATCGATGATGGCGCGGATGGAGTCCACGGTTTCATTCAGACTTCCATCCCGGTTTACGATCACATAATCAAAGGCCTGGATGCGCTGCAGTTCCTTCCGGGCCGTGGCGATCCGCAAGGCCAGTTCTTCCGGCGTCTCGGTCTTGCGTAAC
>CAYUUJ010000402.1:0-3089 GCA_964447845.1 uncultured Anaerolineaceae bacterium | reverse complement strand
GTATCCTGGAAGGCCAGGTGCCTTTCCGGGGTCTGCCGCCGCAGATCGTCCAGATCTATCGGGCTGTGATCGCGCCCGACAGCCCGGCCGAACGTGTTTTGAACAATGGTCTTCCGATCCTGACGCCGGATGCTTCCAAGGATGACCAGTGGCGCTTGCTCGGGCTGACCGATGTGGCGGTAGCGGCTTCCCTGCGTGACTCTGCCCTGGCGCCGCTCATTTCAACCGGGCGGGTGGTGGGCTATCTACAGGTTTCACATCATCGCAGCGGGACAGCCTCGTTCTCAAGCGATGAATTGCGCTTGATGAATATCGTCGCCAATCAAGCCGCGACGATCATTGAGAACGCCCTGTTGGTGCAGCAATCGCGGACGCGCAGCCTGCGCTCGGATGCGCTGCGCCGGATCGCGAGTCTATCCGCCTCGGCCGCGACCGTGGATGAGATCCTGCAGTATTCCGTCCAGGAACTGGGACGACTTTTCCAGGCAGATGCCGGCGCGGTCTTTTTACTGGATCAGAACCGGGGTGAATTAACCCTGCATCGCGGATCAGCCTGGGGCGTTCCTGAAAACGCGCTGGCTGGTTTTACAAATTTATATGTAAACGAACCTGAATTCCTGAATACGGTCTCCAGCACGCAGCGGCCTTTATTTACCGGTCGATTGAGTCTGGACCCGCCGGTTGCTTCCATTTATCAGTCCCTGGTCTCGACGCTCAGGATCGAGTCGCTGATCGCCGTGCCGCTGGTGGTGCGCGACCGCAGCGTGGGCGAATTGGTGCTGGGCAGCCTGCAGCCTGACCACTTCAACTCCTATGATGTGCAGGTGGTCTTGACGGCTGCCGGACAGTTGGCCGCAGCGATCGAAGGCGCCGCGCTGATGTCGCAGACCGATGAGTCTTTACAGCTGCGTGTGGAACAGTTGACAGCCGTGGCGCGCATCAGCCGCGAGCTGAGCGGATCCCTGGACTTAAAGCAACTGCTCCAGGTGATCCATGATGAGGGACTGCGCCTGATCCAGGCGAGTTGCGCCTCCATTCAATTAATCGAAGCAACAACCAAAGGCAGGGACCATCAGGTGTCGCTGGCAGTCGGATGTTCCCATGACGCTCCATTATCTGCATTAGATCGTAAAGCCCTGCAGCTTGGAAAGTCTTTGATCATCACCGATTTCAGCATGCAGGGTGAAATCCCGCCTCATGAAGGTGTGCGCTCTGCATTGACGGTTCCGATTGCGCTTCAAGGGCAGATGGTTGGCCTGATCAATTTGCATGCCAACCAGTCCGATTATTTTGACGCATATACCCTTAACCTGGTTGAAACCCTGGCCGCGCAGGCTGTGACGGCGATCATGAATGCCCGCCAATACCGGGACGAGAAGCAGCGGGCGGAGTTATTGCGCCGCCGGGCGGATACACTCGGCAAGCTCACAGACGTCAGCTATGGTTTCTATTCCGAACAGCCGGTGGATCAGGCGTTACAGGCGATCGTGCAGGGCATCCGCGACTCGACACCCTTCCGCGTGGTGCTGGTCAGTGTATATGAACCGGAGAGCGGTTTATTGAGGCGCGTCGCGGGAGTGGGCATGCAGCAGGAAACTTTAAATGAGTTGCTGGCCCGCAAACAACCGCTCGCCAGCCTGCAACAGTTGCTCAAGCCGGAATTCAAGATCAGCCGCTCCTATTACATTCCCGCAGATCGAACGCCCATACTGCCGGCAGATGTCCATTATGCGTATCTAGAAAATGAGCTGAGATCCTCCATCCCCGGGCAGAACGCCTGGAAGCCGGATGATTTCCTGATCGTGCCACTTGAAGACGCGCAAGGGAACATCCTTGGGTTGATCAGTTTGGATGATCCCTCCAACGGTCTGAGCCCGGACCGCGCCGCAGTGGATGCGTTGGAGGCGTTCGCCGCGCAAGCCTCTTTCCTGGTGACCAATTCTGCCCGCTTCGGAGAAATGCAGAGCCGGATCGCGTCGCTGCAGGACGGCGTGCAGCGCCAGCAAAAATTGTTGAGCGTCAGTCAGAACGATCTTCCGTTGTTGCTGCACAAAGACCTTGAGCAAACGATCTCTTTGCATAGCCTGGAACGCCGTGCGCAACGCGTGCGCGCCGGCTTGGCCATCACCGAATCGGTCAGCCGCCAATTGGACGCTTCCTCCGCGCTCATGGCTCTCGGCCGAGAAACGCTGACCCAGCTTGAGATGTCTGCCGCATTGGTGGCGGAAGATACGCCGGATGGGCCGCGCCTGACCCACGTTCTTGGAAGCGTGCCGCGCTCCACAAACGTGGAAGCTTTGTTCGGTCAGCGTAACCCGTTGCGGGCTGTCCTGCAAACCGGAGAAATGATCCTGCTTCCGAATTTAGATGAGAACGACGAGTGGCGTGACACACCACTGCTGACTTCATTACATGCCAAAGGCGCGATCTGCCTGCCGGTCAAGGTGGAAAACCGTGCCGTGGCGGCCATGCTGGCGATCAGCCCCGAACCCATGTCGACTTTCACGCAGGAAGATCGTCAGGTGTACCACCAGATCTCGAGGCAGGCTTCCGTCATTTTGCAGAATATTTCACTGCTTAATGAGACCCGTCGGCGTCTTCAGGAAGTGGACTTATTACTCGAATTTAGCCGACGCCTGAGCGGTCTGGCGCCGGATGAAATGGTCAAGGCTCTCTTGGATAGCGCCCGCCGCGCTTTGCCGGCCGCACACGCCGGAGTGGTTTTCCTTTGGAATGACCCATCTCAGGAATTGCTGCCGCGCGCGGTTTCAGGCTATGCCGATAATGCCAGCCTTTTGCGGCTGAACTACCGGTCTGGTGAGGCCCTGCCCGGGATGACTTTCGCGGACAAAAAGACTCGCCGGGTGGATGAGATCAATTTCACGCGCGATTATTCCCTCAATGCAGAAAATCTCCTGTTGTATCGACAGGCCACCGGCGGCCGCCTGCCGGTATCCAGTTTGTTGGTGCCGATCCTGGCCGGTGTGGATGGACTGGGATTGCTGGTATTGGATAACTTCAACACTGTGGCGGCTTTCAAAGCCGAGGACGAAGCTCTGCTGCTCTCTTTAGCGCAACAAGTAGCCTTG
>CAYUUJ010000401.1:0-3092 GCA_964447845.1 uncultured Anaerolineaceae bacterium | reverse complement strand
CGCCGCGGCTCCGGCCCGCCGCGCCGCCTACAGGATCACCTAACGGTCATCCTGTTCCTCCTGCCGGCGCTCTTATTGTTCATCGTCTTCGTCGTCTATCCGATCATTCAATCGCTCTACTATAGTCTGTTTGACTGGAAGGGCTTCGGCCCGGCAGTTGACTATGTCGCGCTCGACAATTTCATTAACATACTTTCGGATAAGGTGTTCCTGCAGGCGCTCCAGCACGGAACCTTGATCATTGGATTCTCGCTGGTCTTCCAGCTGCCGCTGTCGATGCTCCTGGCGGTGCTCGTCGGTCGGGACCTGCCCGGCCGCGTCTTTTTTCGCAGTATCTTTTTCATGCCTTATGTCCTTTCTGAGGTCATCACGGCCATCATGTGGCTTTCGCTTTACAACCCCGATCCCAATCGGGGCTTTCTGAATCATGTGCTGGTCCTGCTCGGCTTGGACCCACTGGCGTGGTTGGGCAACACCGAAATCGTCCTGCCGGCCGTCTTCATCGCGATCACCTGGAAGTACTTCGGTTTCCACATGCTCTTGTATATGACGGGATTGCAGAATATCCCGAGCGAGATCGAGGAAGCCGCCCGCATCGATGGCGCCAATGCTTTTCAGAATTTCTTTTTGATCACGCTCCCGCTGCTCGGCAGTACCATTCGCACTTCTATTTATCTTTCCGTGCTTGGCTCACTTCAGCAGTTCATCCTGGTCTGGATTATGACCAAGGGCGGACCGGTAAATGCCAGCGAGGTTATGTCCACCTACATGTATCGCTTCGGCTTTGTGCGCTTCCAGCTCGGGTATGGATCGGCAGTGGCGACCTACATGTTCCTGATCTGCTTAGTTTTCTCGCTGGTGTACCTCCGCTTATCCAGCAAGACTGACGAATTGACGGGTTTGTAGAGGATGGCACACATGAATCTTTCCCCAACCGCACGGCGCTGGAATTACCGAAAAATCGGCTCGCGAATACTGCAGTATCTGGTCTTGCTCCTGGTTATGGCGCTTGTCTTTATCCCGCTTGTCATCCTGATCTTCGCGGCGCTAAAGACGCGCGGCGAGGTGATGTCACAGCCATATACACTGCCAAACCCGCCTCGCTGGGAGAACATCCAACTGATCCTCGGTCCGGACAGCGTCTTCTGGCCCATGCTGCGCAACAGCCTGTTCGTCATGCTTGTCACAACGGTCGCCGTGGTACTGGTCTGCAGCCTGGCAGCCTTCGTGTTTGCTCGAATGGAATTTAGGGGCAAAGGCCTGGCCTTCAACCTGTTCACTGTCGGGCTTATGTTCCCGGTGAACGTGGCGATCCTGCCTGTGTATCTGTTGCTGCGGCAGCTCGATCAGGCGGGCTTAAACGTGATTGACAGCCTGTGGGGTGTCATCCTGGTGCAGACAGCATTTGCATTATCCGGCAACATCCTGATCCTGCGCGGATTCTTCACCGCCATTCCCATGGAGCTGCAGGACGCGGCTTACATCGATGGTTGCACCTCATTCGATTTTTTCTGGCGGATCCTGCTGCCGCTCTCGCGCCCGGCGCTGGCCGCTGTCGCGGCGCTGACCATGATCGTCAGTTGGAATGACCTGCTCATACCTCTGGTGATCATCAACACGGATAAACTCTGGACTCTTCCGCTCGGCACCATGCAGTTCCAGGGTCAGTACGGGCAGGACCTCGCTTTGGTATCGGCGTTCGTGGCACTATCCGCGATGCCGACTCTGATCTTCTACTTGTTCGCTGAACGGCAGATCGTCTCCGGTCTTACTGCTGGCGCCATCAAAGGCTGATCGGCATGTACAATTCAAGACGAAATGCCATCCTGCAGTGCCGCGCCTGCGGTGAATGAATATGAATAAGATCATTTTTTTTCTCACCATCATTTCCGTTACTTCATCAGCACTTGCCGGTTGCGCGCCGCCGAGTACACCGACAGCCATGCCTTCTACTCCTACCTCCACTCCCACTCCTCCGGAGCCTGCGATCGGCGCGTTTGAAAGCGGGGAGTACCGGAATTTATTCGGGGAATATCTCGGAAAATCGGTTGCAGAAGTGCAAGCAAAAATTGATTCTGCCTGGGACCAACTTTTTTACGGGGACGATTTCATGCAGCGGGTTTATTATCCCGTCGGTGAGGATATGGCTTATATCGTGGATATAGGCAACAGCGATGTGCGCTCGGAAGGCATGTCGTACGGAATGATGATCGCAGTACAGCTCGATAAAAAAGAGGAATTTGACCGTCTGTGGAAGTGGACCAAGACCTACATGTATCAATCCGACGGTCCATATCAAGGTTATTTTGCCTGGCATTGCACCATCGATGGAGAAAAATTGGATGCCAATCCGGCCTCGGATGGCGAAGAGTGGTTTGCGATGGCGTTACTGTTTGCCTCCGCGCGCTGGGACGATGCTGAGGGGATTTTCGACTATCAAGCCCAGGCGCAGGAGATCCTGCATACGATGCTCCATAAAGAAGAAGAAAGCAACGGCCTGGCGACCAACATGTTCGATGCCGAGACCAAACAAATCGTTTTTGTGCCGAGGTTCGGTCCGAACTCAAGTTTCAGTGACCCCTCCTATCATCTTCCGGCTTACTATGAGCTGTGGGCGCTTTGGGCACACGAAGATAACCAGTTTTGGGATGAAGCTGCGCGGTCCAGCCGCGCCTACTTCAAGAAAACCGCGCACCCGGAGACGGGTCTCATGCCCGATTATGCCAATTTCGACGGTACGCCCTATGGCACCAGCGATCATAAAGATTTCCGGTTCGATGCCTGGCGCACGCTCTCGAACGTGGCCGTGGATTATGCCTGGTTCGCCGCCGATCCCTGGCAGGTGGAACAATCCAATCGTGTGTTGGAATTTCTGGCATCGCAAGGAATGGACACCTACCCAAATCAATTCACCCTGGATGGAACCCCGCTCTCCGGCGACCATTCAACGGGTCTGGTCTCGATGGCCGCAGTTGCCGCCCTGGCCGCAGACCGCGAAACAGGCGAACCGTTCGTCCAGGCGCTCTGGGACACACAGATCCCTTCCGGACGGTGGCGATACTATGATGGCATGTTGTACATGCTGGGCTTGC